>JBBRRV010000004.1:0-54009 GCA_038246075.1 Bacteroidales bacterium | reverse complement strand
CAATGTATATCAATCTCATCAATCTACTTCAATTTACTTCAATTTACTTCTATGTATTTCAATGTATATCAATCTCATCAATCTCATCAATCTGCTTCAACCTACTTCAATCTACTTCAATTTACTTCAATTTACTTCAATTTACTTCAACCTACTTCAACCTACTTCAATCTACTTCAACCTACTTCAATTTACTTCAATGTATTTCAATGTATTTCAATGTATTTCAAGTTAGTTTCTGAAAATAACAAACGCCAATATTAAATAAGACTAATAACCGTACTTATCCTTCCAGAACCTTCGAAGTTTCTCCCGGTATTCATTCTCACGCGGATTATCCTGGGGATCGTAAAATTTAGTCCCTTTTAGCTGCTGTGGCAAAAATTCCTGATCTACGAAATTCTGATCAAAATGATGTGCATATTTATAATCTTTACCATATCCGATGTCCTTCATAAGGCGGGTAGGAGCGTTACGGATATGCAGGGGTACAGGAAGGTCACCTTCCTTGTTAGCCTGTTCCATGGCGCGCTCAATAGCCATATAGGAAGCATTGCTTTTTGGAGAGCAGGCCAGGTATATAGCTGTTTGCGACAGGATAATCCGGCTTTCGGGGTAACCAATTTTATTAACGGCCTCAAAACAGGTGTTAGCAAGCAAGAGCGCATTCGGATTGGCGTTGCCGATGTCCTCAGAAGCCAGAATAACCATGCGCCGCGCAATAAACAGCAGATCTTCGCCGCCATTTATCATCCGGGCCAGCCAATATACAGCCGCGTTAGGGTCACTTCCCCTAAGGGACTTGATAAAAGCGGAAATAACATCGTAATGCATCTCGCCGCCTTTATCATACATCGCCAGGTTTTGCTGAATAACATCCATGACCAGCTTATTTGTGACCGTAAGCGTTTTGCCTGGTTTATGTGCCGATTGGACAATAAGTTCAATGGCGTTGATGAGCTTACGCGCATCGCCGCCTGAAATGCGGATTAAAGCTTCATTTTCGGCAATGTCGATGATTGCCCCGTGCTGAACCCTGAGCACTTCAACTGAATGTGCCAGTATCAACTCCAGGTCGGTACGCGAAAGATTCTTCAGGATATAAACCTGGCAGCGCGAGAGCAATGGCGAGATGACTTCGAACGAAGGATTTTCAGTAGTAGCACCAATTAGTGTAACGATGCCTTTCTCCACCGCGCCAAGCAGTGAATCCTGCTGCGATTTGCTGAAACGGTGAATTTCATCGATAAACAGGATTGCACTTCCTTCCTGTGTGCGGGCCATCTCTATAACCTCACGCACTTCCTTCACACCCGAATTAATGGCACTTAAAGTATAGAATGGTCGATTGAGTGTGTTGGAGATAATAAAAGCCAATGTGGTCTTCCCGACACCCGGAGGCCCCCAAAGTATCATCGAAGGGATGTTTCCTGATGCTATTGCTTTGCGTAATATAGCATCAGGGCCGGTTAGATGCTGCTGCCCGATATATTTATCCAGGGTGTTCGGCCTTAGTTGTTCGGCCAGGGGTGGGTGCGCTGCCATATTCTATATTTCTGTCTGAAGCTCAATAAAGCGCTAAAGTCAATTTTTTTTATGTAATAACTGTCCGATAATTTTTTGCAGATGGGAAAACCTGTCGATATTTTCAGTTATCGGCGAAATGTCCATGCCTTCAAGCCGCGAACTCAGGTTTTCATTACCATTTGACTTTTGCTCGGGATAAATAATAATAAAACAATGCTGCTGGAAATTGTGTGAAAGCATCTTCGGAATTTTTTCGAGATGCGGATTATACGATAAGGTGCGATGCCTTGCGTTAATAAATACCAGCATATCTCCCAGCTGAACATCTGCCTGCAGGTCTTCCAGGTTATTGTGATAGTCAGTCTCACGATAGGAAATGTCAGCACCCGGCTTTAGATCGCTCATGAGGGCGGCAAGCTTTTTCAATGTAACGGCTGCACCACAAAATAGGATACCGGAATTTATTTGCCGCGAAATTCTCAGTATTGTTGTTACCCATGATGACCAGCCAATCTCCCATTCGGCATTCGGAGGAACAGTAACGATCAATCGCCGTATCGATCTTATTGGTTTATCAATCTTAACCACTATGATCATTTGCTCCGTTTTGGCAATCAGGTTGTCAAGCAGGCTGCCAAAGAAATATTCTGTAGTTGAAGATTTACCATTCCAGCCTACAATCACTTTTGAAATCATGAGCTCTTTGATTGCCCTGGTAATCCCATTAGTAATATTTAAGTCGACACGCGAAACGAGCTGCAACGCGGTATCCGTTGCTGATGCATGAATGATGGCTGATTCATACATTTTATTGTTTCTCACGATTTGTTCCCTTGCTCTCTCGTCATCCGGCACGACGGTAAGCATATAAATAGGTTCATGCAGAAATGGCTCCTTCACCAAAAGTGCAAAATCAACAAGACTTTCTATGGTATCCGGATTGGATACAGGGACCAGGATCTTTTCGGATCCAGCATCAAGACCTGGCAGCGTTTGCGATTCGGTTACGGCAAGTTTACGCCCGTAGTATTCGGTCGTAAAAGTACTTACAAGGCACGACACGAGAATGATCAGGATAGTTCCGTTAAACGCACTGATATCCAAAAGTTTAAGATTATACCCTACGAGTAATACGGCAATGATGGCTGCTGCACGTGACACACTCAATCCGAACATGACGTTACGTTCAACGCGTGAGTAGCCGAATATTTTCTGAGTTAGCCAGGCAGCAGCATATTTGCTGCTGAGGGCCACAAAAATCAGGATGCCTGAAAATATCAACGCTTTAGTACCCTGAAAGAGTATTTTATAATCAACCAGCATCCCAACACTGAGCAAAAAAATCGGTATAAAAAAAGTGTTTCCGATAAACGCAATTCGGTTCATGAGGGCGGAACTACGCGGAATAAGCCGGTTGAGTGCTAACCCAGCCAAAAATGCACCGATAATGGGTTCAATGCCTGCTATTTGCGCCAGTATGCCTGAGAGGAATACAATTGTAATAACATAAATATATTGCGAACCACTATCACTTTCAAGGTGTCGTAAAAACCATCTGCTGATGCGGGGAACACCCCATAATATGATGGTGACAAAGAAGATTAAAAGTGTTGCCATCCGGACCCAGAACAAAATATCCAGTTCCCCTTTCGTAGAAGCGGAGATCATGGACAGTAGAAGCAGCACAGCGGTGTCGGTGATAATGGTCCCGCCGATGGTGATGGTTACTGCCTCGTTACGGGTGATCCCCAGCCGGCTGGCAATAGGATAGGAGATGAGCGTATGCGTGGAGAACATGCTGGCCAGCAGGAGGGAAGATATCACTGAATAATGAAGCACATAAAAGGAAGTGACGAATCCAATTCCAAGTGGAATAAAAAAAGTAAGTGCGCCAAATACAATTGTGCGGTCCTGGTTCTTTTTAAAATCTTTTAAATCAAGTTCCAGTCCCACCAGGAACATGAGGTATAACATTCCTGTGGTGGAAAATAATTTTATTCCACTGTTATCGTCGAGCAGTCCAAAACCATGCGGACCGGCCAGGATTCCGGCAACGATCAACCCTATGATGCCGGGAATGCGGATTTTTTTGAAAATAATCGGCGCCAGGAGAACGATCAGCAACACCAGCGTGAAGATAAGCACAGGGTTAGTCAGTGGTAAAGAAGGAAACGTAAATGATTTGAAAAACATATACTATGTTAAACTATGAATGCCAAACAAAAGAATAAAGGCTAACAATCTTCGGGATACAGATTGGCCAGTTCAAAATTACGCTAATTTTCGAAGATACACTTTTTGAGGCAGGCAAAGATGAACTAGCCATGCTTGTAAAAATACCAATCGAGATAATAATATTCCTAATCATGGCATATTCCATCTGACCTTAAAAAAAACAGCTATAAAGCTGATTAAATTACTTGTTTTATGGCCCTATATGAGCAGATAATGAAAAAAATCGCATTCTTTAAGCTAATTTTGCGCGCAGGGTTAAAAATACAAAATACATAACATTCTTAATATGAATCAATTAAATGACTTAATATTTCTTGAAAAAATAATAAACAGATTATTTTTTTTTTACATTAAAGAAAAACATACCTTTGCCGAGTTTTTTAATTAATAACACAACATGAAAAAATTATTTGCATTATTAGTAGTTGCTGGAATGGTTTCATTCGTAGCATGCGGACCCAGCGCCGAAAAGAAAGCTGAACAAGCTAAGGCTGATTCTACTCGTATCGCCGACTCACTGAACAAAGTCCAGATGGACGCTCAGAGGCTTACAGATTCAGTTAAAATGGCTGACTCAGTTGCAAAAGTAACTGCTCACGCAGATTCAATTGCAAAAGGCCTTATCAAAGTAAAGAAATAGTCCACCGACTAATTCTTAAGCAAAAAAGGAGTGGCAACACTCCTTTTTTGTTTTTAAGGAAATTGGTAACGCAATAAATATTCTGTATTTTTACTACCTATGCGTTCAACAACAATGCAATAAAACATCAATTTCAGCTATTATGCATTATATAACTCCGGAAGATCTGCAAGCAAAAATAAAACAAGGAGAGGAAGTATGCATAATCGATACCCGCCTGACTGAAAAATATGCTGAATGCCATATTACCGGTGCAATTTCAGTACCTCAGATTTCTATTCCCAACAGTCTTGACATGTTCCCCTCTGAAGGATTAGTGGTTATTTACTGCCAGTTCGGTATGAAAAGCGAACAGGTATACATTTACATGCGCGAGAAAGCAAAGCGTAAAAATATTTATATCCTTGAAGGTGGAATTTATCAATGGGCTAAAGATGTTGATCCTTCCATGCCAATTCTTTAGATTTTCCAGCCTTTCCGTATCTCCAAGCAACCAGGCTAACCTAAAAAAAGCCCTGGCTTATGTTGCCAGGGCTTATTTATAAAACTACACTTAGTTCTATAATTTAGAAAAATCAGGAAATATGCCTGAGGAATACTTTCCGGAAGCCAGGTTCGCTTTGATATCAGTAAATGCTTTTATCGTATAGGTAACATCCTCGAGCTTATGGTCAGCCGTAGGAATCAGCCGGAGCATAATAACACCCTTGGGCACAACCGGGTAGGTAACGATTGAACAGAATATATTGTAATTTTCACGTAAATCGATCGTAAGCTGGGCAGCTTCGGGAATACCTCCCTGTAAAAATACAGGTGTAACAGCTGATGCAGTACTGCCGATATCAAGGCCTTTCTCTTTCAACCCGCTTTGTAATGCGTCTACGATGGTCCACAACTGCTTTTTAAGTTGTGGTTGGGTACGGATCAGGTCGAGGCGTTTCAACGCTCCGATGACCATGGGCATGGGCAATGATTTCGCATATATTTGTGACCGCATGTTATGCTTTAAGAAATCAATGATATCCTTATCTCCGGCTACAAAAGCGCCTATACCAGCCATGGCTTTTGCGAATGTGCCAAAATAGACATCAACGCCATCCTGAACGCCCTGTGCTTCAGATGTACCGGCACCCGTTGCACCCATTGTTCCAAAACCATGTGCATCGTCCACAAGTAATCTGAAATCAAACTCTTTTTTAAGCTCAATAATTTCCTTCAGTTTACCCTGATCGCCCGACATGCCATACACGCCCTCGGTAATAACAAGTATTCCACCGCCACTGATGGCAGTAAGTTTCCTGGCGCGCTCCAGCCCCTTGCGGAGATTTGCCATATTGTTGTGTGGGAAAACATACCGTTTGCCCATGTGTAATCTTAATCCATCGATAATGCAGGCGTGTGCCTCGGAATCGTAAACAGCCACGTCATTCCGATCCAACAGCGAATCGATGATGGAAATCATTCCCTGGTAACCGAAGTTCAACAGGAACGAATCCTCTTTATTTTCAAAAGCTGCCAGTTCCCGCTCCAGTTGTTCATGGTAAATGGTCTGGCCGGACATCATACGGGCACCCATCGGATAAGCCATTCCCCAATCACGGGCTGCTTCTGCATCCGCTTTGCGAACTTCCGGGTGGTTGGCAAGGCCAAGGTAATTATTCAGACTCCATACCAAACGCTCCTTACCCTTAAACATCATCTTGTTTCCGATTTCGCCTTCAAGCTTAGGGAACATGAAATAGCCGTCACCCTGTGACCCATACATTCCCAGAGGGCCCAGGTTTGCTACTCGTTTTTCAAAAATATCCACAGTGTATATATTTTAGTTAATTTTTGTGCTAAACGCCTGCAAAACTAAAAATTATCTACCAGCAAACTATCAGGAATGCATAAATATTTACAAACCAACTGTCGGCAAATCAAGGGAAGTGCACTCCCAAAAGGATTATCTTCACATTCAAGCGTGAACTTTATATTTATAGGCTTGTTCATATACATAGCCTAATGACCATCAAGGTGACTAACGGATAGACCAGATGCAAGAAAAGATTTCCGTCCACTGGTTCCGTCGCGACCTGAGACTGGAGGACAACTGTGCGCTTTATCATGCGCTAACCTCGGGGCTGCGTGTAATGCCCATATTTATTTTCGATACTAATATCCTTTCACTGCTTTCAAATCCGGATGATCTGCGTGTGAATTTCATGCACGGGGAAGTTGAAAAGCTCAATCTCAGCTTCCAGTTGCGGGGATCATCATTGCACCAGTTTTATGGCCGGCCCGAAGATATTTTCGCTTCACTCGTTCAAGACTTTGCTATTGACACGGTTTATGCCAATGCAGATTACGAACCCTATGGAATTGAAAGAGACCACGAAGTGGAAAAAATTCTCTTAGCGGCAGGAGGGAAGTTCCGCACTTTTAAGGACCATGTTATTTTTGAAAAATCAGAAGTCGTAAAACCTGACAACCTCCCTTATACTGTTTTTACACCTTATAGCAGGAAATGGATGGAAAAATACATGCAACATCTGCAAGTCTCTTTCCCGTCGGAAACGCTCCTTATCAACCTGCAATCTTGTGCGCCGATAGCCGGTATTGGCCTGGAGCGGTTAGGCTTCCGGCATGTGGCCTTTACTTTTCCAACATCAGTTCCTGATCAACAGATCATCCGCCATTACCATGAATTCCGGGATATCCCTTCCCTGGATAGTACATCACATCTTGGCCTTCACCTGCGCTTCGGCACAGTCAGTATAAGGCAAATCGTCCGTCTGGCATATCAGTTGAATGCAACATGGCTCAACGAGTTGATCTGGCGTGAGTTTTTTATACAGATTCTCTTTCATTTCCCATATGCGCAGGATTCGGCATTTAAAACCCCTTACGACCGCATTGAATGGCTTAATGATGAAAAGAATTTCTATAAATGGTGCGAAGGAAATACAGGATATCCTTTGGTTGATGCTGGAATGCGAGAACTGAACGAGACAGGTTTTATGCATAACCGGGTTCGCATGGTCACTGCAAGCTTCCTCACCAAGCATCTGCTGATCGATTGGCGATGGGGTGAGGCCTATTTTGCCGGCAAACTGCTCGATTTTGAACTGGCCTCAAATAATGGAAACTGGCAATGGGCAGCAGGCTCAGGCTGTGATGCCGCGCCATATTTCCGGATATTCAGTCCCCAGGCACAAACAATTCGGTTCGATCCCAAATTGGACTATATCCGGAGATGGGTTCCTGAGTCAGGAAGCGTTCAATATACAGATCCAATTGTAGATCATAGTTTTGCACGCACACGGTGCCTGGCTGCCTATAAGAAAGCACTCGGTAATTGATCGAATTGCTTATATAATAATACTTTACTAACTTCGTTTCATTATTGCCGACAAAGTTGTAATTTTGCACCATGATTCGAAAGATTATTCTTCCATTTATACTCGTTTCTTTATTTGTTTTGACCTCTTGCAGTAGTTTTCAAAAACTATTGAAGAGCTCAGATAACGACATGAAGTACGCAAAAGCCGTTGGCTACTATGAAGCCAAGGATTATTACCATGCACTTCAGCTTTTTGATCAGATTACGCCTTTCTTCAAGGGTACTGATAAAGCAGAAAAAATTGCATACTATTACGCTTACTGTTATTACAACCAGGATGACTACCTGATGGGAAATTATCATTTTAAGCGTTTTGCAACCGCCTATCCCAACAGTCCTTTTGCAGAGGAATGTGCCTACATGGGTGCATATTGCAGCTATCAGGAATCACCGCGCAGTAGCCTGGACCAAACCAGTACCTACGACGCGCTCAAGGAACTACAGCTTTTTATTAATAAATACCCAAAAAGCGAAAAAGTTGCCAAAGCAAATCAACTGATGGATGAGTTGCGCTCCAAACTCGAAAAGAAGGATTTTGATATTGGTATGTTATATTATAAAATGGAGGACTATAAGGCTTCTATTCAAATATTTAAGAATCTGGTGAAAGACTATCCCGATTCGCAAAAACGTGAGGAGGTTTTATTTTATATCCTGAAATCAAACTATGAGTTTGCCAGCAAAAGCATTGCTACCAAGCGAAAAGAGCGATTTACGGCTACTGTTGAAGCCTACGACGACCTGGCTGCTTCTTTCCCAAAATCAGAACGGATGAAAGAAGCCCGCAACATGCAGAAAACTGCACAAAAAGAACTTAAAAATTAGGATTTTAAATTAGCACAACTATACTATGGATTACAAAAAACTGAAAATTGACACTACCGCTGTAACGCGGAACATGGCCGACCTGAACAGCCCGACCGGTAATATATACGAAACGGTTTCGATCCTGGCCAAAAGGGCCAACCAGATTGCTCATGACATGAAAGAGGAGTTAAACAGCAAAATTGAAGAATTTGCTTCTCCGACTGATAACCTGGAAGAGGTATTCGAAAACAGGGAACAGATCGAAATAGCAAAATACTATGAGCATTTGCCCAAACCTACACTTATTGCCACCAGTGAATTTCTGAACGAACAAATCACTTTCCGGAATCCTTTGAAGGATTCGCAGGCACAATAAGGAACACATCTACTTACGACGCGCACTATGCACCTGATCGGAAAAAAGATACTTATTGGAATCACCGGAAGCATTGCAGCCTATAAAATTCCATTTCTTATCAGGTTACTGGTAAAAGAAGGTGCTGAAGTAAAGGTGGTAATGACACCTTCATCGGCTGACTTTGTGACACCGCTGACAATCTCAACACTCACGCATAGTCCTGTACTCACTATCCCATTCAACAGTGCGGATGGCACCTGGTATAGCCATATCGACTGGGGAAACTGGGCTGACATCTATCTTATAGCGCCGGCTTCAGCCAATACCCTGGCGAAAATGGCAAACGGACTGACAGACAATCTTTTGACAGCCATTTACCTGGCAGCCAGATGTCCGGTTTTTTTCGCACCCGCCATGGATGTGGATATGTTCATGCACCCGGCAACACAAGCCAATATCGCTCGCCTGCAATCATTCGGAAATATTCAGATTGCTCCTCAGGTAGGAGAACTGGCTAGTGGTCTTACCGGGGCAGGCCGCCTTGAAGAACCAGAGGCCATGCTTCAGGCGCTGATAGATTATTTTTCCCAGTCCGTAACACTTCAAGGCACGCATGTACTCATAACTGCAGGCCCCACTTACGAAGCAATTGATCCTGTGCGTTATATAGGAAATCACTCAAGCGGGAAAATGGGTTTTGCACTTGCAGCGGAAGCCTGCCGCAGGGGTGCCAGCGTTACATTGGTAACAGGGCCAACGGCGCTTGTTACCGATCACCAGGGCATCGAAAGAATAGATGTAATTACTGCCGGGGAAATGGCAAAAGCCTGTAATGCCCATTTCGATAAAGCTGACATTACCATCATGGCTGCTGCAGTTGCTGATTACAGACCCGTTAAATCGGCGGACCAGAAAATTAAAAAAAGTGAAAATGTGCTCACAATCGATCTTGAGCCAACCATTGATATCCTCAAAGACCTTGGCCGGCGTAAGACAGATCAGCAGATTCTGGCTGGTTTTGCACTCGAAACCCAAAACGAAGAACAAAATGCCCTGGAAAAACTCGGAAAAAAGAACCTTGACCTCATTATCCTAAATTCTCCAACCGCCCAGGGAACAGGTTTTGGCTATGATACCAACAAAATAACCATCTTTTTAAAAACCGGTAAAAAACTGGAATTTCCGCTTAAAAGCAAACAGCAGGCTGCAAGTGATATCCTCGATGCTATTTTCAGTTGCGTTCAAAAATAATCAGCATGCACAGATATGCCCTATTGCTTTTCCTTTCTTTGTCATCACTGGCACTCCCCGCCCAGGAATTCAACTGCTCTGTGCAGGTTTCATCATTACAGGTAGAAGGTACAGAAAAAAAAATTTACGAAACACTTCAGCAGGCGATCTACGAATTTGTAAACAACCGCAAATGGACCAACATGGCATACAAGCCTGAGGAACGAATTGAATGTACCATCCTGATCACCATCAGTGAGCGTGTATCAACTGACATGTTCAAGGCTAAACTAAACCTGGTGCTTCAACGCCCGGTTTATAAAACATCTTACAACACCAACATATTAAATTACGTCGATAAGGATTTCGATTTCAATTATATAGAATTCCAAAACCTCGACTTCACGCCTGATGCATATACTTCAAACCTGACATCAACGTTAGCATACTATATCAATATATTTTTGGGGCTCGATGCCGATACGTATTCCAAGTTCGGCGGAACATCCTTTTATGATAAGGCTCAGGCCATAGTAAATACGGCTCAGAATGCGCCCGAAAAGGGCTGGAAAGCCTATGAAAGCCAGAAAAACCGCTACTGGCTTGTCGAAAACCTGCAAAATCCGGCGTACAGCGGGATCCGTGAAGGATTATACGACTATCACAGGCTGGGGCTTGATGTCATGTCGGAAAACATGGAACTTGGTCGCAGTTCAGTTTCGGATTGCATTGAACTTTTCCGGAAAGTAAACAGGGAGCGCCCCGGTCTTTTCCTGCTTCAGCTCATGCTGGATGCCAAACGCGACGAGATCATCAATCTGTATACCCAGGCCGCCCCCACCGATAAGGCAAAGGTGATCGGCGTCCTGAAAGAAATTGATCCGGCCAACGGGGCTAAGTATCAGAAGATAATGGAAAACAAATAGTGCTGCATTTTCCTGCTTGATCTTATACATTTATTTTGTTTCAGATAAATTAAGGCTGTTTACATGCTGTTACAATTATCCATAGAAAATTTTGTGCTGATCAGGAAACTTGATATCAGTTTTGCTGATGGTTTTTCAGCCATCACAGGGGAAACCGGTGCAGGGAAATCGATACTGATTGGTGCGCTTGGTCTCATTCTGGGGCAGCGTGCCGATACCCAGGTTTTGATGGATAAATCGCGTAAATGCATTATCGAGGGCACCTTCAGAATAACCGGCTATGGGCTGGAGCCTTTGTTTGAAGCAAACGATATCGACTTTGAAGCACAAAGCACATTCAGGCGAGAAATAAATGCACAGGGCAAATCCAGGGCATTTTTAAATGATACACCTGTTTCGCTTTCCCTTGTCAAAGAAATCGGAGACAGGCTGGTAGACATTCACTCACAACACCAGACACTTGCGCTCAGCGATTCGGGCTTCCAGATGGCAGTGGTGGATAATATGGCCGGGCACCAGGCTTTGCTTCATAAATATACAGGCTTGTTCCTGGCATATAAACAGCGACAACAGCAGCTGGAAGAATATGTGATGCGGGAAAATAAGGCAGCGGCCGATCGCGATTACATTACATTTCAATATCTTGAACTGGAATCCGCCAGGCTGACCGAAGGGGAGCAGGAGTCGATAGAACAGGAACTAAAAGTTCTTGACCACGCTGAAGAAATAAAGTCGAAATTATTCAGTGCATCCCAAAACCTTGCCGCTGGTGAAGATCCTCTCGTCAGCCGGATTTCGGATGTCAACACGATCTTGACCCAGGCTGCGCGTTTCCATCCTTCAGCAAATGAACTTCAGCAACGTTTCGAAAGCTGCCTGATCGAAATAAAAGATATCTCAAATGAACTGGAACAACTAGAAGCACACATCCATTTTGATGAAGAACGGGCAAACCAGTTTCGCGAGCGGATCAACCTTTTGTATCACCTTGAACAAAAGCATCACGTTAAAAGTATAGGAGAACTTATCGCCCTTCAGCAATCTCTCTCTGACCGATTGCTGGGGATTGCTTCAATAGCTTCCCATATTGAGGAACTTACCCACAACATTGGCGAAACTGAAAATAGCTTAAAAGTTTTGGCTGCAGAATTATCCAAAAACAGGCATCTTGCAAAGCCACTGATAGAAAAAGAGATGCATGCCTTACTTTCGTCTCTTGCACTGCCCGACGCCCGCCTGCATATCGACCTGCAGTCATCTGCTCAACTTATGCCACAGGGAGCAGACCGCATTGAAATCCTGTTTAATGCCAATAAAGGTGGGGAAATGCGCGAAGTCGGCAAAGTGGCTTCCGGCGGGGAACTTTCACGGTTAATGCTGGCATTAAAATCGCTGCTAAACCAAAAGGGTTTATTACCTACGGTGATCTTCGATGAAATTGACAATGGCGTCTCCGGTGAAATAGCAGGGAAAGTTGGTGCAATCATGCAAAGCATGTCGCGTACCATGCAGGTTATCGCTATTACGCATCTGCCCCAGATCGCCGGCAAGGCTCATCATCACTACCTGGCCTATAAAGCAACTGAAAAGGACCTCACCATTTCCAGTCTGAAAATGCTTAACAACGACGAAAGAGTCGATGAAGTTGCACGCATGCTGAGTAACGAAACAATTACAGAAGCAGCTAAGGCTACAGCCAAGGAACTGCTTTCAAACTAATTTATAGTCTAACTTAAAACTTTATATTATGTCCTATAATCTTCTCAAAGGAAAACGAGGAATCATTTTCGGTGCGCTCAACAATAAATCGATCGCATGGAAAGTAGCCGAAAGAGCTCATGCCGAAGGTGCTGAATTTACCCTGACCAATACAGCGGTTTCAATCAGGATGGGTGAAATTGATGAACTGGCAAAAGCCTGCAATTCATTGGTAATTCCCGCTGACGCTACCAGTGTGCCTGACCTGGAGAATCTTGTGCATAAAACGATGGAGCATTTTGGCGGAAAATTCGACTTCATTCTTCATTCCATCGGAATGTCGCCCAATGTGCGCAAAAAGGTTCCATATGACAATATTAACTATGAATATTTTTCGAAAACACTTGATATTTCTGCTATTTCATTCCATAAAGTGCTGCAGGTGGCAAAAAAGATGGATGCACTAAATGAATGGGGGTCGGTTGTCGCGCTTTCATACATCGCTGCACAACGCACACTTTTTGAATACAATGACATGGCTGATGCCAAAGCTGCCCTTGAGTCGATAGCCCGAAGTTTCGGTTACATCTATGGCAGGGAAAAGAAGATCAGAATTAACACCATCTCACAATCACCAACCTTAACCACAGCAGGAAGCGGTGTTAAAGGTATTGATGGATTAATGGATTTCACGGAACGTATGGCGCCACTGGGCAATGCAACGGCTGAGGAATGCGCTGATTATTGTATCACACTCTTTTCTGACCTTACGCGTAAAGTTACGATGCAGAATCTCTTCAACGATGGCGGATTTTCAAGCATGGGCATGAGCTTCAGAGCTATGGAAATGTATAATAAAAGTCTTGATTGCAAGCAATGTGACGAAAAGCCAAGAGACACCACTGCATGATACTTTTGAGCGAAACGATCACATCGATTCAGCTGCCCTTGTTTTCCAGCTAATATTAGCAATGGTTCTATCTTCTAGAGGCCGCTGTCACGGGGCCGGGATATAAATGCCAGCTGCAAGGCAACAATCAAAGGGCAAGCATTCTGCTATTTTTTTTGCGTATTGCCCCTAAAATAGTATTTTTGCACCCGATCACCTTCCACAGATAAATATATTTAATTGTTAGATGTTTCTTTTTCAAGTTAAACACCTATTTGATAATTATGAGTTTTAGAATAATAGTACTTGCCAAGCAGGTTCCAGATACACGGAATATAGGAAAGGATGCCATGAAAGCTGATGGCACTGTAAACAGGGCGGCGTTACCTGCAATTTTTAATCCTGAAGATTTGCATGCTTTGGAACAAGCCCTGTGCATTAAGGATAAAATGCCTGATGCAGAAGTGATTGTTTTGACCATGGGTCCATTCCGTGCTGCAGAAATCATCCGCGAATCGCTATACAGGGGGGCCGACAGAGGCTACCTGATCACCGATCGTAAGTTTGCCGGGTCAGACACCCTTGCAACTTCATATGCGCTATCGCTGGCTGTTAAGAAACTTGCACCATTTCACATGGTCATTTCCGGAAGGCAGGCCATTGATGGAGATACTGCCCAGGTTGGTCCGCAAACAGCTGAAAAACTGGGTATCCCCCAAATAACATATGCTGAAGAAATTATTTCGGTAGATCAGCAATCCGTAACCATCAGACGCAGGCTCGAAAGGGGAGTGGAAGTGGTAAAATGCACCTTGCCGGTAGCTGTTACAGTTCATAGCTCTGCCCCGGTTTGCCGCCAGCGGATCTCGAAACTGCTCATGAAATACAAGCACGCCCGCACGGTGACCGAACTTCAGAACGAAACAAAAGACTATACGGATCTTTATGTTAACAGACCATACCTCATGATTGATGAATGGACTGCCGACGATCTTAATGCAGTGACCGATATGCTCGGCCTGTCAGGCTCGCCTACCAAAGTTAAAAAGATCGAAAATGTTGTTTTCCAGCACAAGGATTCCAAAGTGATCAGCAGTGATGATAAAGAAATTGATGCACTGATGCAGGATCTGATCAATAGCCACGTAATCGGCTAAAAAGCAAATCTATTTATAACCCCCGACTAATCTAACACAAACGTGAACAATATTTTTGTTTATTGCGAAGTAACCGAAGAAGGAACAATAGCCGATGTCAGCCTCGAACTGCTGTCGAAAGGTAAAAAACTCGCAGGCGATCTGAAAGTAAAACTGGAAGCCGTGGTCATTGGCTCCGGCATAAAAGACCTGGAAGCTCAGATTTTCCCTTATG
This sequence comes from Bacteroidales bacterium, assembly GCA_038246075.1. Taxonomy (GTDB): domain Bacteria; phylum Bacteroidota; class Bacteroidia; order Bacteroidales; family DASVHX01; genus DASVHX01. Next base: position 38,946 of record JBBRRV010000004.1, on the reverse strand, counting down.
GCGTTGATGTGATCCACTATGCCGATGACGAAAGGCTATTCCCTTATACAACACTGCCGCACGCATCCATTCTGCTCCATATATTTAAAAAAGAAAAGCCGGAGATCGCAGTCTTTGGCGCTACCAGCATTGGCCGCGATCTGGCACCACGCATTGCATCGGCATTGCGTTGCGGACTTACAGCTGATTGTACAAGTCTTGAAATTGGCGACCATTTCGAAAACAAGACACAGACTGAATATAAAAACTTACTGTATCAGATAAGACCTGCATTCGGAGGTAACATTATCGCCACGATCATCAATCCTGAAACGCGACCACAGATGGCCACAGTTCGCGAAGGGGTCATGAAAAAGGAAGTGTTCGCTGCCGCATTCAAGGGAAAGCTCAATAAGATTGATGCCAAATCCATTCTGAAGGATGATGATTTTGCAATTACCATCATTGAGCGTCACATGGAGAAGAGCAAAATCGATATCAAAAATGCCCAGGTGATCATTTCGGGCGGATATGGTGTTGGTTCACGCGAAAACTTCAGACTCCTCTATGAACTCGCCGATGTGCTTGGCGCAGAAGTAGGTGCCTCACGTGCCGCTGTTGACGCCGGCTTTGTGGAACACGAGCGGCAGGTGGGCCAGACAGGTATTACCGTCAGACCCAAGCTCTATATCGCCTGCGGAATATCCGGAGCCGTTCAGCACAGGGCTGGCATGGACCAATCGGCTCAGATCATTTCGATCAACACCGATATTAACGCACCACTGAATCATATCGCCGACTTTGCCATTATTGGCAATGTTGCGGATGTAATCCCTAAAATGATCAAGTACTACAAGAAAAACTCGAAGTAAAGCAACCGATTATCATGGAAAACTTCTATACCGATAACCCCAATCTCAAGTTTCACCTTACCCATCCCCTGATGGAGAAAATAGTAAGGCTGAAAGAGTCAAACTATAGCGAAAAGGAGAAATACGATTTCGCACCGCTTGATTACGAAGATGCCCTGGATAACTACGACAAAGTTATGGAGATCATCGGCGAGATCAGTGGTGAAATCGTTGCGCCAAACGCTGAATCAGTTGATAAGGAAGGGCCGACACTGCTGAACAACGAAGTGGTTTATGCCCGCGGAACAAAGGAAAACCACAATGCACTTGTAAAAGCAGGTATGGTGGGCATGTCACTGCCAAGGGAATACGACGGACTTAACTTCCCTATCGTTCCTTATGCCATGTCGGGTGAAGTTATTTCGCGCGCCGATGCCGGATTTGCAAACATCTGGGGTTTACAGGACTGTGCTGAAACACTCCATGAATTCGCTTCAGATGAAATAAAAAATGAATTTCTTCCACGCTTCAATAAAGGCGCTACAGCAGCCATGGATCTTACCGAACCTGACGCAGGTTCAGATCTTCAGGCTGTACAACTCAAAGCAACCTATGATGCCCAGCAGGATCTGTGGCTTCTGAATGGCGTGAAACGCTTCATTACAAATGGTGATGCTGATATTTCACTTGTGTTGGCCCGCTCCGAGGAAGGAACTTCCGATGCACGCGGACTATCACTCTTTGTATACGACCGTACTGCAAATGCGATGAAGGTTCGCCGCATTGAAAACAAGCTCGGAATCAAAGGATCACCAACCTGCGAATTGGTTTTCCGCAATGCACCGGCAAAACTCATTGGCGATACGAAAATGGGGCTCATCAAATACGTCATGTCCCTGATGAATTCAGCACGTCTTGGCGTGGGAGCCCAGTCCGTTGGTATAGCTGAAGCAGCGTACCGCGAGGCATATAAATATGCTACAGAACGTGAGCAATTTGGCAAACCGATCATTCAGTATCCTGCCGTTTACGAATTGCTCACCAACATGAAAGTAAAGATTGATGCCATCCGCACTTTGCTATACGAAACTGCCAGATACGTTGATATGTACAAGGCATATTCTTTTACGCAAAAGGAACGCAAACTCGAACCTGAAGAACGCGAAGAAGCAAAGTATTACCAGAAACTGGCAGATGTTTTCACGCCGATGCTCAAACTTTATTCCAGCGAGTCCTGCAATCAGATTGCCTATGATGCTATCCAGATTTTTGGTGGCACCGGTTACATGAAAGATTTTCCCATCGAGAGAATTTTTCGCGATGCACGCATAACAACCATCTATGAAGGAACTTCGCAACTGCAGGTTGTAGCCGCCATTCGTGGGGTTGGCAACGGAGCCTATCTCAAGGCGATGCGTGAGCGTGGTAAATTGGCCATTAAACCCGAACTGGATCACCTGGGCAATTCGCTCAGTAAAATGACAGAGCAGTTTGCCAAAACAGTTGAAAGAGTAATGGAATTCAACGACAATGAATTCCTCGACTTTCATGCCCGCCGCCTTGTTGAAATGGCCAGCAATGTGCTGATTGGTTACCTCTTGCTATACGATGCCAACAGGAACGACCTATATACAACTTCTGCAGATATTTTCATCCGCAAAGGAAGAGCCGAAAATATCCAGGCTGTGAGTTTTATCAATAATTTCCAGCCAAAGGATCTGAGCGACTTTAAACGCTAGTTGCAAAGCGCAGCATAACCTTTCAGTCTAATCAAAAAAAAAGAGCCGTGAGGCTCTTTTTTTGTTCAGGTTTATAAATCTTATTCCGTGGTTTCAGCGGCAGGTGGATCTGACACTGTATCCTGCACAACTTCGATTGATTTAACGGTCATTGCATAGGCTTCCTGGTCAAAATCTATCATCAGCAAGGCGCCTTCTTTCAGGTTGGCCCTGATGATCTCTTCTGCAAGCGTATCTTCCACATATTTCTGGATGGCGCGTTTTAGCGGACGTGCTCCGAACTGCGCATCCCAGCCTTTTTCCACAATAAAGTCCTTTGCTTTTTCGGATATCTCCATCTTGTAGCCCATCTTCTCCACCCTGTGGAAGAGGTTTCGCAATTCTATATCAATAATTTTGTGGATGGATTCGCGTTCGAGCGATTCAAAAATAACGACATCGTCGATCCTGTTGAGGAATTCAGGTGCAAAGGATTTTTTAAGCGCATTTTCGATCACACTCTGTGCGTTGGAGGACCATGACGATTGCTTGGCAGAGGTATTAAAACCAACACCGGCACCAAAATCTTTGAGTTCACGCGACCCGATGTTTGAAGTCATGATGACGATCGTATTCTTGAAGTCAACGCGACGGCCAAGACTGTCAGTAAGCTGCCCGTCATCAAGAACCTGCAGCAGGATATGGAAAATATCAGGATGCGCTTTTTCAATTTCATCCAGCAGCACAATAGAATATGGCCTGCGGCGCACTTTTTCGGTAAGCTGGCCGCCTTCTTCGTATCCAACATAACCGGGAGGAGCTCCTACAAGGCGGGAGACGGCAAACTTTTCCATGTACTCACTCATGTCAATGCGGATGAGTGCTTCTTCCGAGTCGAATAAATATTTTGCAAGGACTTTTGCGAGGTGTGTCTTACCAACCCCGGTTGGTCCCAGGAAAATAAATGTTCCGATAGGTTTGTTCGGGTCCTTGAGTCCGGCGCGGTTACGGCGAATGGCTTTCACCACTTTGCTGATTGCATCTGTCTGTCCGACAACTGACCCTGCAAGTTCGACTTCCATGTTTAACAGTCGGTCGCTTTCGTTCTGGGCAATGCGTTGAACAGGAACACCGGTCATCATAGCAACCACTTCGGCAACGTTTTCTGCAGTGACAATTTCGCGGTGAATTTTCGACTCATCTTCCCAGCGTTGCTTTTCGGTGTCAAGCTGCCCCTGGAGTTTCCGCTCATTATCGCGAAACTTGGCGGCCTCTTCAAATTTTTGACTGCTGATGGCTTTAAGTTTCTTCTGTTTCACATCCTCAATCAGGTTCTCGATATTGATAATTTCAATCGGAACATGAAGATTGGTGATATGAACACGTGCACCGGCCTCATCCAGCGCATCAATGGCTTTGTCAGGAAGATAGCGGTCAGTTATATAGCGGTTAGTAAGATAAACACAGGCTTCAATAGCTTCAGGGGAATATTTAACCAGATGGTGATCTTCATATTTCTCCTTGATGTTGTTGAGAATTTCAGCAGTTTCTTCCGGCGAAGTAGGATCCACAATGATTTTCTGGAAACGGCGTTCCAGCGCTCCGTCCTTTTCGATATACTGACGATACTCATCCAACGTGGTGGCCCCGATGCATTGTATTTCGCCCCTGGCAAGAGCAGGTTTAAACATGTTGGAAGCATCCAGCGAGCCCGAGGCATTTCCGGCACCCACAATGGTATGGATTTCATCAATAAAAAGAATGATATCACGGTTTTTCTCAAGCTCGTTCAGCACGGCTTTCATACGCTCCTCAAACTGCCCGCGGTATTTGGTCCCGGCCACGAGTGAGGCAAGATCGAGTGTGAAGATGCGCTTATTAAAGAGTGCACGCGATACTTTCCGCTGCACGATCCGCAATGCAAGTCCCTCAGCAATGGCTGATTTACCTACACCAGGTTCACCTATAAGGATTGGATTGTTTTTCTTACGGCGGCTAAGTATCTGCGAAATACGTTCGAGTTCCTTTTCCCGGCCCACAATAGGATCAAGACGGTCTTCCTCGGCGGCTTTGGTAAGGTCGCGGCCAAAATTATCAAGGACAGGTGTCCGCGATTTCGGATCTGTTACCTTCTTGGTAGTGCCACCATAGCCTTTGGATCCTTCGTCAGGGTCGTCATCCTGCATACCTCCGGGCATTTCATCCTTTGGTTCTTCGGAACCCGCAGATCCCATCTGACCATTGGAGATAATTGATTTTACTTCTTCTTTTACAGAATCGTAATCTACACCATATTTCATAAAAGTTCTACTTACAAGGTTTTCCTCATCTTTAAGGATAGCAAGCAGCAAATGCTCAGTCCCGATGAGGTCATTATTAAACAATTTTGCTTCAAGGTAGGTTAATTTTAATGCGCGTTCAGCCTGTTTAACAAGTGGCAGATTTTCAACTTCCTTTTCGCGGTGCGCATAGCTGGCAATAGCAGTTTCAATTGACTTGCGGACTTCCATCAGATCAACACCCAGATATTTCAATATCTGAATAGCCATTCCTTCGCCCTCGCGAATGATCCCTAATAACAAGTGTTCTACTCCAATATATTCATTGCCCAGCCGCAATGCTTCTTCACGGCTATAAGCAAGAACATCTTTTACTCTTTGCGAGAATTTTGCTTCCATTTATGTATAAATATAATTATCAAAAACCCTTGCTAATCCCCCAAAGGCATAATAAATTTCAGTGGTATAAAATTACTCAATAAGTAGTATAAAATTACCACATCAACAGATATTGTCACCACTGCTTCAAAATTACTTGCAATGGCATCAATTGGGCCATTTCATAACAACAATTTTCAACAGTTCATTGTTCGTAACAAAGGGCTATTTAGACCTACTAAAAGAACCATGGTAAGCTAAAATTGTTTACTTTCGTGTACGATTATTTGAAGAATATAATTAACTAATACTGATTGATTTAGCTGATGGAAACAAACCAGGAAGGTGAGAAAATTGTTAGGGTAAATATTGAAAACCAAATGAAGGCTGCTTACATTGATTATTCAATGTCGGTAATCGTTGCTCGTGCACTGCCAGATATCCGCGATGGATTAAAACCTGTTCACCGCAGGGTACTATACGGAATGCTTGATTTGGGTGTACTTTCGAACAGATCATATAAAAAATCAGCCAGGATCGTTGGAGAAGTTCTGGGTAAATATCACCCACACGGTGACCAGTCTGTTTATGACGCGATGGTACGTATGGCCCAGGAATGGTCCTTGCGCTACCCATTGGTGGACGGACAGGGAAACTTTGGGTCTATTGACGGCGACAGCCCTGCTGCAATGCGTTATACTGAAGCCCGGCTGCGTAAGATTGCTGAAGAACTGCTTGACGATATTGAAAAAGACACAGTAGATTTCAGGAATAACTTCGATGATTCCTTAACGGAACCCACAGTACTTCCGGGCCGTATACCTAACCTGCTCATCAACGGAGCCTCCGGAATAGCTGTCGGGATGGCCACCAATATGCCTCCCCACAACCTTGCCGAAGTGGTAGACGGAATCATTGCTTATATAGATAACCGCGACATCACCATACCAGAGCTGATGAAATTTATTAAAGCTCCGGATTTCCCCACCGGAGGCGTTATCTATGGATATGATGGTGTGAGGGATGCTTTTGAAACAGGTCGTGGAAGAATTGTTGTACGCGGCGAAACAAAAATTGAAACTGAAGACAACGGCAGGGAAAGTATTATTGCCATTTCCATTCCTTACCAGGTGAACAAGGCGGAAATGATAAAAAAAACTGCCGATCTCATCAATGATAAGAAAATCGAAGGCATTTCCGATATCCGCGACGAATCAGACCGTAATGGTATGCGCATCGTATATGAATTGAAAAGAGATGCCATCACCAATGTAGTGCTGAATAAACTTTACCAGATGACAGCGCTGCAGAGTTCATTCAGCGTAAATAACATTGCTCTGGTTAAAGGACGCCCTCAGATGTTAAATCTGAAGCAACTCATCCTGCATTTCGTTGAACATCGCCACGAAGTAGTCATACGCAGAACACGATACGATCTTAATGAAGCGCTAAAACGCGCGCATGTACTTGAAGGACTGCTTATTGCACTTGATCACCTTGATGAAGTCATTTCACTTATCCGGGCATCCAAAACACCTGATGAAGCCAGGACAGGTTTAATGGATAAATTCGCGCTGAGCGATATCCAGGCAAAAGCCATTCTTGATATGCGTTTGCAGCGCCTTACAGGTCTTGAGAGGGATAAAATACGTGAAGAATATGATGCGCTGCTGAAAATGATCGAACACTATCAGGCCATTCTTGGTGATGAGAACATGAGAATGGAGATTATCAAAGACGAGCTGAAGGAGATCAAAGAAAAATATGGTGATGAACCCCGCACCGATATCATTTATTCGGCCAAGGATTTCAAAATTGAAGATACCATTGCAGATGAAAACGTAGTGATCACCATTTCGCATATGGGATACATCAAGCGAACCATACTCAGCGAATACCGCAAACAGAACAGGGGAGGGCGTGGTGCAAGAGGATCCGATATCCGCGACGAAGACTTCCTGGAACACTTGTATATCGCATCCATGCATAATTATATGCTCTTTTTCACTGAAAAAGGTAAGTGCTTCTGGCTCAGGGTATTTGAAATCCCTGAAGGGAGTAAAGTATCCAAAGGAAGAGCCATCCAAAACATGATCAACATTGAGCCGGATGATAAAATAAGGGCTATCATCAATGTGAAGGATCTCAAGGACGAGGAATATCTCAAAAATACCTTTATCATTCTTTGCACCAAAAAAGGCACTATAAAGAAAACATCGCTTGATGCTTATTCACGACCACGACTGAACGGGATCAACGCCATTAATATTAAGGACGACGATACCTTGCTTGAAGCAAGGCTCACCAATGGAGCAAGCGAGATGATCATGGCTTTGAAATCAGGCAGGGCCATCCGCTTCAATGAGATAAAAGTCCGCCCGATGGGCCGCAATGCCACAGGGGTTCGCGGTATTAGTTTATCAGGTAAGGACGATGAAGTAGTAGGAATGATTTGCCTTGACAGTGACAATTTCGATATTCTGGTAGTTTCTGAAAATGGATATGGAAAACGTTCAAAACTGGAGGATTACCGCGTGACCAACAGGGGCGGAAAAGGCGTGAAGACGCTTAATGTAACCGAAAAAACAGGCAGTCTCATATCTATCAAGAACGTAACCGATAACGACGATCTGATGATTATCAATAAATCCGGATTAATTATCAGACTGGGCGTGGCCGACCTGAGAGTCATGGGGCGTGCCACACAAGGGGTCAGGCTCATTAACCTCCGGGATGATGATGCGATTGCTGCTGTAGCCAAAGTGGAAGTTGAACTGGAATTGGAAGAGATGAACGAGGATGCAGATATTTTGCTCGAAAATGCAGCTGAAAATGGCGATGAAAATGCAGATAATGATGCTGGCGGGCAAATGATTGATGATACTGACGTAAAAGATGTTACAGATATTGAATAGATTTAATCAATCTTTATATATTTGCACGAATTTTGCTTACTACATCATATTGCGATATTGCATGCACGAAAACAATCATTTATAAACCTTTAATCCAAATCAACTTAAAATGAAAAAAATTCTGATTCTACTCACCATGATAATGGCATTTGGCGTAGTAAATGCACAAAAATCAAATCAAAGAAAGGCTTATAGCTACTGGAATGATGGCCAACTCGATAAAGCAAAGGAAGCCATCGAGCCTGCCATTCTTGATCCATCTACAATGAGCGATGCCAAGACATGGTTGTACAGGGGCAATATCTACCTGGATATTCACCGCAGTGTTAAACCTGAATTTAAAAGCCTTTCACCTGATGCATTGAAGATTGCTTATGATTCTTACAAGAAAGCAACTGAATTGGATGTTAAAAAAGAGTTACAGCCTCAGATCATGGTAAGCATGCTTACCATCAGTGAACAACTCTACAACGCAGGTGCTATACTTTTCCAGGCATCTGATTTTGAAAAGTCAGGCGAAACATTCGAAAAAGCCATTGCTGTAAGTCAGTCACTGAACAACACAGATACCATGGCTTTATATGGTGCTGCGCTGAGTTTCGAAGGTGCCAAGCAATTTTCAAAAGCCATACCTTATTACGAACAACTTATTAAACTTAAGGTTAAAAACCCTTTGTTGTACAGTTCTCTTGCCAATATATACAGCGAACAAAAGGAGATTGAAAAATCTGAAGCCATCCTCAAGGAAGGAAGAGTAATTTATCCTAATGATTTCAATCTGATCATTTCACAATCGAATCTTTACCTGCAGCAAAAGAATCCAACCAAAGCACTGGAAAGTCTCAGTCTGGCGCGCGAAAAAGATCCAGGTAACAAATCCATCGTGTTTGCGATAGGTGTAACTTATGATATGCTTCGCTCTGATTCCACCAAAACACAGGAAGAAAAACAAACTTATTTTGATAAAGCAACAGTAGCTTATAAAGACGCTATCAAACTCGATTCAAATTATTTTGATGCCATCTTTAACCTGGGAGCTTTGTACTTTAATAAAGGCGGAGATATCATCAATATCGCCAACAAACTTCCTTTGGGAGATAAGCGATACGATGCCATGGTTGTTGATGGTAATGATCACCTGAAACTGGCGCTGCCATACCTTGAGACAGCCAGCAGAATGCATCCTGATGATATGAATGCCATGGTTTCGTTGAAGGAAGTTTATACCAGGCTTCAGATGTTCGATAAGCTTAAAGAAGTGAATGCCAAGATGCAAAACAAGTAAGTTGCACTTTAATGACCCGGCGTATTTGCCGTTCATAGCATAATCATAAAATAAAAGCAAAAGGGGGAAAGCGCAGTTTTCCCCCTTTTGCTTTATTGCTCATTTGTCTGACCTCTTACAAGCATTGCCTGTGCAACAATAATTCACCTATAAATCATCCGGCTACAGGAGAATATATGTCACCATAAATGATAGGAGGGAAGCAAGGGTTTTATGAAGTACCCAAGCGCGCTGAAGTACTTTGATTCAGGCCACTGAGCCAGGCCGGAGGGTAGCCGAAGGGTCTTTTGCATGGTGGTTTCGACTTCGCTCAACCACCTAATTCCGGAATATCAAAGACCGTGGGTGAAACCCACGGTCTTTGAAGGTCATGTACCATCAGCCCGCAGGGGTTGAACTATAAATAAGCACAAGGGTGAAAGCAATGTTTTGGCATTAGCCTGAAAATGCTACTTAACATAATATTAATTATATGACATTCAAAAGCATAAAAAGTCCCGGTAAAATACCGGGACTTTCAATAGCCTGAACGCAATGGTAAGCCTGCAATCGTTACTTGCCCATGTAGGCTTCAACCTGTTTGTAATTTTTGATATCAAGTGATACAGGCAAAGATTTGAGCTGATTAAAGACGACAACTTTAAAATTCATTTCTACAGGCGGATCTGTTAAGAAATCAGTATCTTCAATGAATATCTCTATCATGCCAAGATATACATTATATTGAATGGTGCTTACGTAACCGGCATAGCTCGTGCTCACCGGCAAAGGATAAAACAGGCTGTTATCTTGTTTGTAAACCATTACGGTACCTAAATCCATTACACGCTGCGTGATTTCCGGCACTTCAAACCTGCTGTAATACTGATAACCAGGCGTTCCGGCAGTACCATCCATCAGCCATTGGTTTGCCCGGATGGTATAATTAAAACTAGCTAAATCTGCATTTCCACTGGGGCCGTTGTCTTTTGCACAACCGGTAAATGTTGCAATGAACGCCAGCAGCAGCGCTGTATTAAGGAACTTTTTCATAATTATTGAATTAAATGTTCATAATTTTAATAATACATGTTAAATGTTATATATGTAACTGTTTTGCTTAATTTGTTTTTTAAAAATACAATTGCAGTATATGACAAGCAATATTCATACCATAAAAGGACACTTTGCCGAAGGTATTGATAACAATGAAACCAACGCAATAGCTTCATAATTGTTGCATGGATGTTCATCCAATTGTGAATTCTAAATTGATTGCCCCTACCCTATTGGAAACCTACTGTCCACCAGATCAGGATCACGGTGATCAGAATCTGAACGGATTGTAATGCTTTGAATAAAATTAGCTAAGTTTGTGAATAAACTCCTTTTCAAATGTCAGATCAAGCACACCATCGCCTTAAGTTAGTGACCATCGATCCCTGGCTGGAACCCAGTGAAAATGCCATTTATCAGCGTTACGAGCGGTTTAGAAATAAACTGCAGCATATTGAAAATCAGGCTGGCAGCATACTTCAGTTTGCAAAAGCTTATGAATACTTCGGCGTTAATTATCATAAAAGCAAGCATAGCTGGACATACAGGGAATGGGCGCCGGGAGCTGATGCCTTGTTCCTTACCGGGGACTTTAATGCCTGGAATAAATATTCGCACCCACTCAGGCGTATCGACGGTGGAATCTGGGAAATTGAACTTGCCGGCGATGAACTTAAACATGGCGACAAAATAAAAGTCGTCGTTCAGAGCCAGATTGGTGAACAGTTGCGAATACCAGCTTACATCCGGCGGGCTGTGCAGGATGAGGATACCAAGAACTTCTCGGCCCAGGCATGGGCCCCCGATCCTTTTGACTGGAAAAATGATCATTACAAGCTAGCTGATAAGGACAATCTCTTTATCTACGAATGCCATGTGGGAATGGCCCAGGAAAAAGAAGGCATCGGCACATATACCGAGTTTACCGAAAATATCCTGCCACGCATTCAAAAAGCCGGATACAATGCCATTCAACTCATGGCCATCCAGGAGCATCCCTACTATGGCTCCTTCGGTTACCATGTGGCAAACTTCTTTGCACCTTCCTCTCGGTTTGGCACTCCGGAAGAGCTTAAAACATTAGTGATGACAGCTCACCAACTGGGCATTGCCGTTATCCTTGATATTGTGCATTCACATACGGTGAAAAATCTTCAGGAGGGATTAAGGCTCTTCGACGGAACTGATGCTCAGTATTTTCATGCCGGACCAAGAGGCGAGCACGTTTTGTGGGATTCTATGCTCTTTGATTATGGCAAGACGGAAGTATTACAGTTTCTGCTTTCCAACATTTCCTACTGGCTCAACGAATTCCATTTCGATGGTTTCCGTTTTGATGGTGTCGGCTCCATGTTGTATTTTCATCATGGTGACGAAAAAATTGATACACAGGAGAAATATTTTACGGATGGCGTAGAATGGGACGCTATAACTTACCTGCAACTGGCAAATTATCTTTCTCACAAGATCAGCAAGAATATACTCACCATCGCCGAAGATGTCACGGGGATGCCAGGTTTAACTATTGCTGAGAATGAAGGCGGTATCGGATTCGATTACAGGCTCGGGATGGGAATACCTGACTTCTGGATCAAACTCTTAAAGGAAATTCCCGATGAAAACTGGAATATGGCTGAAATGTGGAAAGTACTGAACGACAGACTTCCGTATGTGAAGACGGTTGCTTATTGCGAGTCTCACGACCAGGCGCTTGTAGGCGATAAAACAATCGCTTTCAGGCTGATGGATGCCGAGATGTATCATCATATGCGCGCCATAGATTCTACGCCTGTAATTGACCGCGGAATCGCATTACATAAAATGATCCGCCTCTTCACTTTGTCGCTTGGCGGCCAGGCCTACCTTAATTTTATGGGTAATGAATTTGGCCATCCGGAATGGATTGATTTTCCCAGGGCGGGCAACGACTGGAGTTTCAAATTTGCACGCAGACAATGGTCGCTGGTAGATAACCCGCTATTATATTTCAGCAAGCTGGCTGCATTTGACCGGGCCATGATTGGTTTGGCAAAATCTGAAAAATTTCTTTCGAACAATTTTGCCAGACAGCTTAATTTGGATGAAGCAAATAAAACCGTCATTTTTGAGCGGGGATCATTTATTTTCGTCTTCAACTTCCACGTCACTGAATCTATCCCCAATTATGAATTTACGGTAAACCAGGGTGGAACCTATCACATCGTGCTAAATACGGATAATAAAGTCTTTGGTGGCTTAGGCCGCATAAATGATACAATGGAATATCCGACATATCTTCACCATGCTTCAGCAACCAATCGTCTCAGAATATACCTGACTAGCAGAACGGCGCTGGTATTGAAAATGGGAAAAGTTGAATAGTTGCTATTAATAATAGTTAAAATTATAAACAGAACTTTTGTTTTTTATTATTGTTGCGTAATATTGCACTCTCATATCGCAACCACTAAAATCACATGGAGAAGAAACGCATAATCATAAACCTCAATAACTTACCTCCGGATGCGGTTGAAGCTTTGCGTTTGAAATATCCGCTTGGCTATAACAATTTTGTTATGAAGGTGAAAACAGGTAACGATAGTTTTTTCTATGCTGTTACAGTAGACACAGATCAGGCAAGTTATCTGGTAAAGGTGCCCGTTAAGATTGATCAGAAGAGCGCTAAGGAAGATGAGGATATTTTCGATGATACCAGCAGCATGAAAGAATCGGAAGAAAATATTGAGGAGGAAGAGCCTGAGATAGATAAGGAGGATTGAAATGAACCAAGTTCCATCATCACCAACTTTTATCATCCTCCACAGGCAGCTCAGTTATACTAATTACAGCCAATTAACATTTTTTAACGATTGAAGCTATTGTACATTCCAACTATCATGTAATTTAGCGGCAGAATATAAGCACCAGTACTACACTACTAATTTGATTGATTAAAAAACGCATCAAAAATTAATTAATTAAAAAACGCAACAAAAAAAGGAGCCTTCAGCTCCTTTTTTTGTTGCGGCCAACCATGCCCTCTTCAATTGTATATCCGTAATTGTTGTTCAATCTTTTAGTCAGTTCCTATCCAACCCTAACCAGAAAATCCTGTCATCTTGCCAGCTGTATAAGGTTATGATGCATATACAAACAAATAGGAGTTCTTTCTTGTCGAAAGAACTCCTATCCACTTTCTGCATGCCTTAGCCTGCATGGAGTGCCAAGCTACTGTTATTAAGTTTTGGATTGTGGAGGTTATTGCTAACCTCCCTTTCCCAGGTTTTGCCTTCTGCCTTTTAAGGTGCTTTTTGCATTACCCTGCTCCAGATTCATCCTTTCTGTTTTTCCCTTTCGGGATTTCGATCCGGGATTATGACTGCTAATCGGTTTACGTTTTTGCAAATTTCAACTTTTCTCAGCCACCCTGTTTGCCAACTTTTTATCGCTTACTTGGTGAATTAAATATACAACATCCGCTCCCCTGTTTGCAAGTTTTTTCAACTAAAAGAATAAACAAATCATACACATAAGTTATCAACAATTGTTCATAACTTTAGCTGAAGTTAATCTACAGATCCTGCATGACGGGATGTTAACCTATTTTTTAATTGTTCCTTAAACTGTTTTTCCAGCGCCAAAACAGGTTTTCCTTTGCGGATGCGCATGACAGTGCAACTAACAAAATCAAGACTGTTCAATGCTTCAACAAATTCCTCAAGGCATTCCACCTCGATTTCGTTTTCGAAGGTATCGGTCAGGGTGAGTTTACACTTCTTTCGCTGTTCATGCTTTTGAACAGACCGAAGTGGAAAAATGTAAACACAACCAATGGAATAAACCGGATGTTCAGGTTCAAGGTAAACGCGTCCTGTGCAATTGATTTTATCTACAAGGCATTTAATGGTCTGTCCCTGTTCAATGTTGTAGTTTGTATAAAGCCATGAGGGCAACAAATGCTTAATATGATAAGGATCTTCAAGAATCAGATAAGCTCTTTCATCCTGAAGCATAACCAGGCCAAGTACCCCGAAAAGATAGGTTTTCCCTTCATCAAGTTTATTGCCCGAATTAATATACCCTGGGGTTGTCATCGTTTGAAGATAATTGGCAAAATGATCTTGCGTTAACTGATCCTGCCAGCTTTTACAACGCCTTTAATTTTACTGAGCCTGCGCAATAAGTTATCCAGGTGAATTTTATCTGTTACAAAAAGTGTTATGCGGCCACTGAATTTACCATTTGCTGAATCGAAGCGGATACTGCGCATATTTACTTTCAGATCGTCGGAAATTGTTTGCGATATTGAACTTACGATGCCAAGCTGGTCGTTGCCTGTTACCTGTATTTCAACCAGAAAGGAGGCTTCATCGGTAGCTATGCTCCATCGGGCTTCAACAATCCTGTAGCTGTAATAAGTTTGCATCTGCCTGGCATTCGGGCAATCAGCACGGTGAATTTTTATTCCTTCGCCTACAGTAATAAAGCCAAAGATATCATCACCCTGCACCGGATTACAACATTTGGCAAATTTAAATCCGGCAAGTTCCTGGTTGTCATTGATAATAATGGCAGTACCTTCATGCGTGGCAGCCATTTTTTGAGCAGGCAGCGGCCGGGTAAATGGTTTCTCAGTAAGCAGCAGATCTGTTGGTCTTGAGGGTGGGAAAAGTATTTCGCGTAAGCGTGAAATATCTGCCTTTTCCGTAGCTATGGCCTGAAAAAGTTCGAGCGGACTGCCCAATTTAAAATGTGCAACTATTTTGTTGATCGTTTCGTCGGTATAATTAAGCTTAAGCTGGCTGAGTTTCCTGCGCAGTATATCTTTCCCGAAATCAGCCTGTGCGAACTCAGCTTCCTTCAGATAACGTTTGATCTTGCTGACAGCCTTTGATGTTGTTACAAAATTGAGCCAATCCAGACTTGGGTGCTGCGCTTTTGAGGTAATTACTTCAACCTGGTCACCGGTTTTAAGCAGGTATTTCAGCGGGACATAGGTATTATTTACTTTAGCGCCTGTGCATCTTGATCCAACATCCGAATGAATTTCAAAAGCAAAATCCAGCACAGTAGCCCCTGCTTTTAGCTTTCGCAGGTCGCCCTGGGGCGTAAATACAAAAATGGTTTCCGTATACAGGTCCATTTGAGCTGAAGTATCAGATTCTCTTTCACCAGGAAGCGGATTTTCAAGAACATTCCGCATCTGTTTAAGCCATGAATCCATTTCCTGCTCACCTTTCATCTCTTTGTATTTCCAATGCGCAGCATGACCTCCTTCGGCGAGTTCGTCCATGCGTTTTGTGCGGATCTGAACTTCAACCCATTTATCATTCAATCCTTTTACTGTGGTATGCAATGATTCATAGCCATTGGTTTTCGGGACAGATACCCAGTCGCGCAAGCGTGTTGGGTTGGGCTGATAAATGTTCGTAACCAGACTGTAAATCTTCCAGCAATCATCCTTTTCATGGTCAGGAAGGCTGTTTGAGATAATTCGTACTGCAAACAAATCATATACCTGATCGAAATCAACTTTTTGCTTTCGCATTTTAGCCCATATCGATGAAATTGATTTGGTACGTGCTTTAATTTCCACATCAAATCCCTGTGCTTTAAGTTCAGCACGTACAGGTTGAACAAATTGCTTTATATACTCATCCTGACTTTCACGGCTTTGTTCTATCTTTTTGGAAATTGATGTATAGATGCTGGGCTGGGCATATTGCATTGAAAGTTCTTCGAGTTCAGTTTTTATTTTATACAAGCCCAGCCTGTGTGCAATGGGCGCATAAAGGTTTGAAGTTTCGGAAGATATCTGTAGCTGGGTTTCCGGCGAAAGACTGCCCAGAATACGCATGAAATGCAGCCGGTCAGCCAGCCTGATCAGAATGACGGTAACATCATCGGAAAGAGAAAGCAGCAAATGGATGAAATTTCCAGCATTCATGGATACCTTGTCCATGCGGAGCGATGAAATACGGTTTACCTTTCGTAAAATTGAAGCAACTTTTTTGCCGAATTTTTGCTCCAGTTCTGCAGCCGTAAGTGAGCTATCCCTCAGAATATCATGCAGTAATGCCGATACAATGCTAACCGTTGTCAGGCCCATTTCGCCTGCAACGATCATGGCTACTGCAGTTGCATGAAAAAGATGTGGTTCGCCGGTTTCACGGCGTAAGTCCTTATGTGCCTCAAGTAAAAGTTCAAATGCCGAACGTATGAGTTTAATATCATGTTTATTATCAATGTGACAGCAGGAACCCATCAACATGCGATAATGATTTATTATTTCATTCCGGTATTGTATACTTATTTCTGTTGGCATAGTAAAGTTTCCTTTTGCAAATTTAGGTATTTGAGATGTGATTCCGGGTATTCCTGTAAAGCAAAAAAAGCCCCGGTTGAAACCGGAGCTTTACTTTTTGTCTCACATAAAGTTAAGTTACTTTCCGGCGTATTTGCGGGCCTGAGGTATATAAGCCTTAATGTCACTGATGCGCTGATCGTCGCTCGGATGGGTACTCAGGAATACGGGTGGTTTTGCTCCTCCTGCTGTTTTCATATCGTCCCAGAAACTTAGTGCCCTGGCAGGATCGTAACCTGCCATGGCCATAAAAACCAGGCCCAATTTATCAGCTTCGCTTTCATGACTGCGGGAATAAGCCAATTCGCCTAATTGCGAGCCAGCGCCAAAAGCTGCCATAAATATATCGTGGGTCTGCTGAGGTTTTTGTTGCATAAACAAATCCAGCGACATGCCTGCCGCCTGTATGACCAATTGCTGGCTCATGCGTTCGTTTCCATGCTGGGCAACGGCATGCGCAATTTCGTGACCCATAACCACTGCCAGTCCGGATTCGTCCTTGGAATAAGGCAGCAAACCGCTATAAACAACAACTTTTCCGCCAGGCATACACCAGGCATTAACATCTTTACCGTTGACCAGGTTGAATTCCCAATTAAAACCTGCAACACGGTCGGCATAATTGTTCGCATTCATATAACGCACCACGGCGGCGCTTATCTTTTGTCCAACTTTTTGCACAAGGCGGGCGTTTGCATCATTAGTGGATACCGGATGGTTTGTCTTTAAAAAATCCTGGTAGTTAGTCAGGCTCATGCTGGTCATCATACTCTGCGGAAGTATGTGTGCCTGCCTGCGACCGGTAATCGGCACAGTTGAACATGAAAAAATAACAAACGACAATAAAATCAAGGAGACTACTTTTGTTTTCATGTTAATTAAAATTACTGGTGATTATATATTTACTTAGCATTTTCAGGTACAATCAGGTATTTTGAAGCGGCTAAATTAGGCATAGACTAAGTGTTAAGAATTACATAATTTTTAAAAAGAATTACATATTTCACACATTTTCGGGAATTTAGCCATGCAATCCTGCTAAAACGCTGTCAATAATTAATGTGGAAGATACCGGGAGGTTAGAAATTTAAAATTTGTTGGCCGCATTATCAATCTATGACCTTCATGATAGGAAAGTGAACTTTAGCCATTTACTTATTCTATTGTTGCGATCAGCCCACGATGATCCAGTTCATTGCGCAAAGGACTTAAGATTTCCTGGCTTCCCGATTTTACATCACACTTGCCTTTGTAATGGATAATCATCGTGCATTGCTCGGCAGTTATGGCATCATGGCCGCATACTTCCATGAGCGATTCTATGACAAAATCGAAGGTGTGATAATCGTCATTATAAAGGATCAGCTGATTTGTTGGCGCTTTCTGAACGCTATCCTGCTTCGAAACGTTCTTTTTTTCTTTAATCACAAATACCTCCTTTTAAATGATGAAGCAATAAAATAAAAACAGATTTCCGGCGTATTTGATATCTAAGCTGTAAATTTAAGCCAAAAAAAATAAAAATCCAAATACCGCTGGTTCCTATGCAACACTGGTTGACCTTTTCAAAACTACTTTCACAACGCCTGGCAGATGGATTACCCGGTGTGGACAGACAGTTGCTGATGGCACCAGCCCACCGTGAAAACGATATCCGGAAAGGCTTGCTTAACCCCGGGGCCATTAAAAGCAGTGTGCTGATCCTTATATACCCTCATGATCATGCATTAAAGACAGTTGTCATGCTCAGGCCATCATACAATGGTGTTCATGGCGGTCAGATAAGCTTGCCCGGAGGCAAATGGGAAACCACAGACCCGGACATGGCAGCAACTGCACTTCGCGAAACGCATGAGGAAATTGGCGTTGAATCATCAAAAATCCGCCTTATCGGCGCACTTTCTCCCCTATATATCCCCCCAAGCAATTATATCGTTTACCCTTTCATCGGGCTGGCTGACAGCAGGCCCGATTTTATGGCAGATCCCGGAGAAGTCGAAGCTTTGATTGAAATTAACCTGGAGGATTTGCTTGATAAAAAAACCTCCACAATCAGGAAGGTTATCCTGAGTGATGGTACAACTTTCGAAGTCCCCTGTTATGTTTTTGGTGAAGTCATTATCTGGGGTGCAACAGCCATGATCCTGAGCGAATTTACCGAACTGCTCCAATCAATCCCGCTCTCAGGGATTCCCGATTCAGTAAAGTAATAGCAGCCTATTCCTCTATTACAATTTTTGTAACAATTTTTGCTGCTTTTCCCAGCATGGCGCTCACGCCGCAATAGCGTTCCTGAGATAAATTAACTGCTTTTTCCAGCTTGTCCATCGGTAAATCTTTGCCTTTAAAACGGTAGACAATTGTTATCGTGTGATATATTTTGGGATGCTCCTCGGTAAGGTCTCCGGTAACCGTCATGCCAAAGACATCAGGCACAACGCGCATTTTGGCCAGGATTGAAACGACATCCATCCCCGAGCACCCGGCCACAGCAGCCAGTGTAAGCGCCTTGGGACGTGGTCCCCGATCGGTCTCAGCAGTATCCAGAATAATCTTATGATTGTCAACATTAGCCTCAAAAGCCAGGTTATCCAGCCAATTCACTTCAACGGTGTGTTTCATTTTTATATTTTTTTATGATAGAACTGATAAGTAACGCTTTTGTATCATCAGTCAGCGTTTATTGCAGGGCAAAGATAAGTCTTTGGCAGGTATCAGCGGGTGAATACACATGTTCCCCCTGAATAAACAGCATCGACCCGGGCATTTAGAATACTTTTTGCAGGGGCCTTCATCAGGTCAATATCTAACAAAATAAAATCGGCAAGTTTACCTGTTTCAATGCTACCCTTCGTGGTTTCTTCAAAAGCAGCCCTGGCAGGCCAAATGGTAATACTCCGGAGCGCATCTTCCCTCGAAAGTGCATTTTCGGACTGAAATCCACCTTCGGGATATCCTTTGCTGTCGATTCTGAAAGTAGCAGCATAAAAACTCAGCAATGGATTGATTTGTTCTATCGGAAAATCGGTTCCGTTTGGAATCCAGCCATTTTGTGCTTTCAGCAACTCATAGGCATAGGCGGTTTTTACGCGCACAGCGCCTAATCTTTCAGCTGCCCAGTACATATCCGATGTGGCATGCGTAGCCTGAATTGAAGGTATGATATTGTTTTCACCAAAAAGATGCAGGTCCTCCCCTGCCACAACCTGGGCATGTTCAATCCTCCATCTCCGGTCATTTTTTCCGTTAAGTATGCCGGCATACATGTGCAGCATTAAACGAACAGCTGAATCGCCGATGGCATGCGTATTTACCTGGAAACCATTATCATATGCCAGCCGGCATATACGCAACAGCGTATCTGGAGAGGTCACGATCATCCCTGAATTATCAGGAGCATCAGCGTATGGTTGCAGCAGGCATGCTCCTCTTGATCCCAGGGCTCCGTCGGCATATAACTTTACAGAACGTACCGACAGATGATCGGTTATATAAGGCCCCTGTTTTAGAAAATACTGTAAATTTTCAGCAGAAGGATTTAACATGGCGTAGATGCGAAGCTTCATGCTGCCTTTCCGCTGAAGGGTATCGATGTGCAGAATGGTCGTTTTATCCAGACCGGCATCCGCAACCGTGGTAAGGCCAACGCTGAAACAATTGGCTTCTGCGCGGCCAAGCAACAGGTCCAGTTCGTTACCAGAGGGCACTGGAATAGCCTGGCGAAGCTTGTCAGCAGTGTTTTCGAGGAAGATTCCTGAGAAGTGGCCATTTTTCAGCAAAGCTTCTCCCTGCTTAATATCTGTGGGATTAACAATTCCCGCCCGCCTGATAGCTTCATTATTGGCCAAAACGGCATGGCCATCTATGCGAGTGAGCACAACCGGTGTATCCGGGAACAATTGATTGAGCCTGGCATTATCCGGAAATTGCTTTTCAGGCCATTTATTCTGATCCCATCCCCTGCCCACCAGCCATGCAGATGGATGCAGCCGGGCATGTTGCTGAAGAATTTCAAGCAATTGTGCTTCAGAGGTGGCCATTGAAAGATCCGCATAGTTTAGCCCCTGAGCATATCCATAAAAATGCGCGTGTGCATCGATCAATCCCGGGTAGATAAATTTCCCTTTGGCATCTATAACCTCCGGAGCATCATAACGGTTCATAATATCGGTTTCGCTGCCCACGGCTACAAAGCGGCCCTGGGCCACCGCAAAACAATTGCACATTGAAAATGCTGCATCAACTGTGCAGATCATAGCATTACGAACAATCAGATCGACCTTGATTTTAGCGGAAACAACCATGGAACTTAACATTAATGACAAAATAAATACGGAAACCGAAAGTTTTTTGAACATCGCGGGAAGATATTTTAAGATTATATTTGCAAAAATAGCATTAATACAAGCCCTCTTGTTAGTGCAAACAATTTGGAAGCTTAAACGTTATTTAACGAGGAAATTGAATTGTGATCGTGACCATGGAAAGAGTTGTTCGTAACCCTGTTCATATTTCAACATATTGTTGACAAAAGTATATCTGAATTTCATAAATTTGCATCGTAATTATAAAATATTTAATCTGCATACAATGAGCAAAACATTAGTAACCCCAAGGTTTCTTCTTATTTTCACCGTAATTTTCACGGCAGCTTTTGTGAGGCTTATCCCACACTGGCCTAATTTCACACCCATAGCTGCTATTGCCCTTTTCGGAGGAACGTACATTGGCCGCAAACACCTTGCATTTATTATTCCATTGGCGGCGATGCTACTCAGCGACTTATTTCTGGGCTTTCACCAGACGATGCTGGCCGTTTACCTGAGTTTCGCACTTATCGTCGGTATTGGATTCCTGCTGCGCAAGCGCATAGGCGTATTCACCGTATTATCTGCATCCCTGGTTTCGTCGCTGCTGTTTTTCCTGGTCACCAATTTTGCTGCATGGCAATCTGGTATGATGCCTTACCCAATGAATATAGTCGGGCTCATTGAATGTTATGCTGCCGGGCTGCCTTTTCTCAACAATGGCATTTTAGGTGACCTTGTTTACAATACTGTGTTCTTTGGAGGATTTTATTTTATCACCCAAAAGTTTCCACAATTGGCACGTTCGTAGTTTCTAAATAAAATTCAATTGAAAAAACTCCGTTGTCCGACGGAGTTTTTTGTTTTATAATTCGCATCTTTAATTTTATGGTATCGGATGGTTTGTTGATCGTTTGAAGACTAAGGCCAACCATGAAGCCGAATTTATCGATACCTTTGTTGTATAAAGCCATGCCTGCAGAGAATTCCTGGATTCAAAACAGTCTGGCCCGGACAATTCTGAAATTACTTATTCATATCTTCCTTATCTTTTAACCTATGCCAGATGTAATCAGGTTGTTGCCTGACTCGGTAGCCAACCAGATAGCTGCCGGCGAGGTGATACAGCGCCCAGCTTCAGCGGTAAAGGAATTGCTTGAAAATGCAATAGATTCTGGTGCCTCCATCATCAGGCTTATCGTAAAAGAATCAGGGAAAGCACTCATACAAGTTACCGATAACGGTTCCGGCATGTCCGAAACGGATGCCCGCATGAGTTTTGAACGACATGCCACTTCCAAGATCAAAGAAGCCAAAGATCTGTTTGCCATCCATACCCTGGGTTTCAGGGGCGAAGCGCTGGCATCGATTGCAGCAATAGCCCATGTAGAACTAAAATCGCGGAAGGAAGAGTCGGAATTGGGCACCTGTCTGGAAATCGAAGGCTCCCGGATAAAGTCACAATCGCCTTGTTCATGTCCGGTAGGAACAACCGTATCGGTTAAAAATTTGTTCTTCAATGTGCCTGCCCGCCGCTATTTCTTAAAATCCAATAACGTGGAATTGCGGCATATCATCGAGGAATTCGAACGTGTAGCTTTGGTGAATCCCGAAATTGAATTCTCACTGCATCAGGATTCTAAACTGGTTTTTCAACTCGACAGTTCCAATCTGAAACAGCGTATTCTGGCGCTTTTTGGTCCAACACTGAGTGAAAAATTAGTTCCGGTCGAACTCACAACCGACCAGGTAACCATTTCCGGATTTGTTTGTAAACCTGAATATGCGCGCAAGACAAGGGGGGAACAATATTTCTTTGCCAACAACCGGTTTATCCGACATCCCTATCTGCATCATTCGGTTGAAAATGCTTACCAGGAACTTGTTCCGGTCGGTTCTTTCCCTATGTACTTTCTATATATCGGAGTTGACCCGCAAACAATTGATATCAACATTCACCCAACCAAGACAGAAGTCAATTTCCAGAATTCGCAGATCATTTATGCTTCGTTGAGGGCAGCGATCCGCCATGCACTTGGAAAGTTCAGCATATCTGCCACCATTGATTTTGAGACGGAAACCAGCATGGAAGTGAATTTCCCGGCTAACCGTCCCATCATAGCGCCATCTATTAAGGTAGATCCTGACTACAATCCTTTTGATCAGCGATCGGTGCCTTTACAGGGCGGACCTACCCGCCCGGGCAACACTCCGGAGAATTGGGAAAAACTTTACCCCTCTGCCAGTTCACAGGCTCCCATGCAACCCAGCAGACAATTTGATGACACGTTTCCCCTTCCGCCCCAACTGGTTGAAGCCGACTTTGAAGCCAAGGCAAACGGCGAAGGTTGGCGGCCGCTCATTCAGCTTCAGAATAAATATATATTATCAAACGTAAAATCGGGATTGGTGATCGTGGATCAGCATAAAGCCCACCAACGGATCCTGTTTGAAAAATTTATGTCGCGCTTTGAGCAAACACATGTAGGTACACAACAGAGTCTTTTCCCGCAAACAGTGCATTTTTCGGCTACCGATGCGGGCATTATCACAGAATTGCAGGATGATATCAGGCTCCTGGGCTTCGATCTGACCGATTTTGGACAAAACTCATTTGTTGTCAACGGTGTTCCTGCCGACTTCCCGGATGAAGATCCTGGAAAGCTACTGGAGAAGGTGATCGAAAATTTCAAGACCAACCGCACTGAACTTAACATTGATAAAAAGGTTAATTTAGCTCGTGCTTTGGCGAATAACCTGGCCATACGCGCAGGGAAGCCACTGCAACCCCAGGAGATGCAGACGATACTCGGTGAACTCTTTGCTTGCCGCATTCCCGACGCTGCACCTGATGGAAGTCCTGCACTCAGGATCATATCCTTTGAGGAACTGGAACGCAGGTTCAAATAATAATATTTTTTAATCTATAATTGACTATGAATAACGGACAATTTCAGCCCACAGGTTTCAGGGTTCTTCCACCGGTCGTTAAAAATCTACTGATCCTGAATGGATTGTTTTTCCTGGCCACCAATACATTCGGCAGAATTTTCAATGTTGATCTAACGGAAATACTGGGGCTGCATTACTTCCGGTCCGATGCATTCCAGCCTTATCAGCTTGTAACCTATATGTTCATGCATGGGAATTTTTCGCATATCCTTTTCAACATGTTTGCGTTATGGATGTTTGGAAATGTGCTGGAAAATTACTGGGGCCCAAAGCGGTTTTTAATTTATTATATGGTAACCGGCATCGGCGCTGCGCTGATCCAGTTATTGGTCATTTATGTTCAGGTTTATTATGCAGAATTGAGTTTAACCCCCGAGCAGATTGCCCAGGTTCGTGAAACTGGTTACCAGATCTATCAGAACAACCAAAACTTCGGCGATCCTTTGATGGGCAAGCTTAATGCATTATACAATCTGACCACCATCGGGGCCTCGGGAGCGGTCTTTGGATTGTTGCTTGCCTTTGGAATGATGTTTCCCAATTCATTGATATATATTTACTTTTTTATTCCCATGAAAGCCAAATGGTTCGTAGTCATTTACGGCGCCATAGAGTTGTTTTCGGGCGTATATTATACAGGAAGTAATGTGGCTCATTTTGCACACCTCGGTGGCATGTTGTTCGGGTATTTTATGATTGTCTACTGGAAGAAACATCCTGATCAGAATTCTTATTAAACAAATATGTATCAGAATCAGACTTTTGTCAACCCATTTGCATCATTCCTGCGCAGCCGGTCAGCATTGCTCTACCTCATAGGTATCAACCTGGCAGTATGGCTGATTTTATTTCTTGTTCAGCTGCTGGCTTTTCTTTTCAATACGGAGGGTGCACCGGCGACGGCAATGGGCTATACGCCATGGGTGGATGCTTTGGTTAGCTGGTTAGCTGTTCCGGCCAGCCTCGATGTGTTAGTCCTGAAACCATATACTATATTTACTTACATGTTTTTGCATGTTGAGTTCATGCATATCCTGTTCAATATGCTTTGGTTCTATTGGTTTGGTCAGATCTTCCTTGAATTTCTTTCAGACAGGCAAATGGTTTCGACATACATTCTGGGCGGGCTTACAGGAGCTTTCATCTTCATCCTTGCCTATAATATATTCCCGGTTTTTCAGCAGGTTCTTCCAGTATCCGTGGCATTAGGAGCATCGGCTTCTGTATTGGCCATCGTTGTATGTGTGTCGGCTTTTGTTCCCGATTACACGATCAACCTCATTTTCCTTGGGCCGGTAAAAATCAAATATATAGCGATAGCATCCGTAATCCTGGATGTTGCAATGCTCCGCTCAGGCAATGCCGGAGGGCAATTTGCACACCTTGGCGGTGCTATGTGGGGTCTTTCCTATGCCATGATGCTGAAGAAAGGCATTGATCCTGCAAAACTATTTTCACTGAAATGGCTTTCCGCCCTGATACCAGGAAATAATCCACATCGTACGCGGTTTAAGAAGGTTCATGTTTCGCCGAAACCCGTGAATGATTATACCTACAATCAGCAACGTGCGGAAAAACAAAAACAGATCGATATCATCCTTGAAAAGATCTCACGATCCGGTTATTCTAGCCTGACCAAAGAAGAAAAAGAATTTCTTTTCAAAACAAGCAATAAGTCTTAAGCCTTTCTCTAAGGGAAGTTACAATTCATTATGGAGAAACAGAAGCAAAAAAACAAATCGGCGGGAGTCAGGAAAATGCGCAAAGTCTCCATTCCTGTCAAACTGTTTTTATTGCTGAATACATTGGCAGTCATTCCGCTGCTGATTTCCTATCTTGCTGCATATGTACCCCCCGATGTTTTCTGGCCTGTTGCCTTTATCGGGCTGGCCTACCCTATCCTGGTCATTATTAACCTGTTGTTTGTGATTTTCTGGGTTATCCTCGTCCGGAAATATTTCATTGTTTCGCTGCTGGCAATTGCGCTTGGATGGCCGCATCTTCTTACGCACATCAGATTTAACAGCCATGAGGATCTAGCGCATAAGCACCCTAAAATTAAGGTAATGTCCTATAATGTGCGCTTATTCGATCTGTACAATTGGAAGGACAGTAAATCAAGGGTAACCCGCGATAAAATATTTGATCTGATAAATGCCGAAGCGCCTGATATAATCTGTTTTCAGGAATTTTACAAGGGTGACAAGCGTCATTTTAAAGTAATGGATACGTTACTCACTTTTCAGCAGGCGAAGTATTACCATGTGTCGTACATCAGGAATAAAAAGGGCATGACACCATTTGGCATTGCCATTTTCAGCCGTTTTCCGATCATCAATAACAAGGCCGTTACAAGCCATACTTCAGAATATAATTTCTGCATCTATTCCGATGTGCTCATCGGAGCAGATACAGTGCGGGTGATCAATACACATCTTGAGTCAATACGCCTTGGTCGTGAGGATTATCTGTTTGTTTCAGACCTTGCCGCCAACAAGACCGAGAACCACAGTATAAGTAAGGGATCGCTAAAGATATTCGGAAAAATGCGAACGGCATACAGCAAGAGAGCTGAGCAAGTAAGGGCCGTGAGAACAGAGATTGAAAAATCACCTTACCCTGTGATCCTTTGCGGCGATTTTAACGATACGCCTTCTTCCTATGCCTACCATAAGGTGGCCCAAAAACTAAAAGATTCCTTTGTTGATGCAGGTATTGGAATAGGGAAATCATACAGCGGTATACTTCCGGCTTACAGGATAGACTATATTTTTCATGATACAGCATTTTCGGCTTATCAGTTCCGCACCATCAAGGCTGAATATTCCGATCATTACCCTGTAACCACTCTGCTGATGCGGAATCATCCCCGTTAGACTAACCAATTACGCGCTGTATGCAAATGCTGTTCAATAAGAAATCGCTTATTTTCCTGCTACTGGTGGGTAATATCGTCCTTGTATTTAGTTTACTGCTGGCTTACCTTGCACCGTATCTTAGTCCTGTTGTTTGCTGGCCTGTTGCATTTTTTGGATTAGGATTTCCGATCATCGTTACTGCAAACCTGGCTGTATCAATGCTATGGCTATTATTACGACCACGGTATGCCTTGCTTTCTCTGGTGACCATTCTTGCTGGAATAAATCCGCTATGCCGGCATTGGCAATGGAATAACAATCCTGCTTCGCAAAGGCAAAACGATATAACCCTTGTTTCATTCAACGTGCATGATTTCAGTGGATTGCCCGATGGAGTTCGAAAAAATGCTGTTCAGAAAAAAATATTCAGATTCCTGCAGGATACAAAACCCCGGATCGTCTGCCTGCAGGATTTGCCTTTCTTTAATCCGGATGGCAGCACTTTGCTGCCTGAGCTGGCGCATGAACTTGGGATGAAATACTATTTCCCCGGATCAGATCATACGGACAAAAAGTACAAATTATCTGATGCTGGTTTGCTTTCATCCTATCCTGTGGTAGGTAGCGGAGAAGTTCTCATGAAGGGAAATTCATTTGCCATCTTCGCCGATTTGCTGATCAGGAGTGATACGATAAGAGTATATTCTATCCACCTGGCCTCCACCAAGTTGTATGAAGGAAAGGAATTGCTCACAACGCATGGTATTTCAGAGAGCGGTAAACGCGGTATCCCCAGGCGCTCAGTCCATATCTTGAAAAGGTTAAAATCAGCTTTCATCATCAGGGCAAACCAGTCGGATATACTCAGCGCCAGCATCGCCCAAAGCCCGTATCCTGTTATCGTTTGCGGCGATCATAATGACACGCCGCAATCCTATGCCATACATACGATCAGGCATGGACTGACCGACAGCTTTGTTTCGCGTGGAAAAGGCTTCGGACGGACATACGGAGAGAGTTCCATTCCGCTGCGCATCGATTATGTGATGGCCAGTCCTTGTTTTGTCTTCAAAGATCACAATACCGTGAATACAGGTCTTTCAGACCATCTACCTGTGGTTGTCAAGATGATTTATAAGCAAAAAGTTATCAATAAATAGGTTTAAGATTATGGATGGTACAAAACGCTCAGATATTAAGCCCGGATTGCGGGTTCGCATAATACTCAAAAAAGACCAGCGAAGCGGCCAGTTAACAGAAGGGGTTGTCAGGGATATCCTCACCAGCTCACCAAACCATTCGCGCGGAATTAAAGTGCGGCTGGAAACTGGTGAAGTTGGAAGGGTTCATGATTTTATCCTCCTAGCGTAAAGCCTTCAGCTATTCTTCCTGACAAAATCGTTATTTTTGCAGGATATAATCCCGATGAAATGCAGTTCAAGCTTATTTCCGATTTCTATCCTACCGGCGACCAGCCGGATGCTATCCGACAGTTGGTTGAAGGACTGCAAAGGGGCGAACAGGCGCAAACCCTGCTTGGCGTAACCGGATCGGGAAAAACCTTCACCATAGCCAATGTCATTGCCCAGGTACAACGTCCAACGCTTATCCTGAGCCACAATAAAACACTGGCTGCGCAACTTTACGGCGAATTCAAACAGTTCTTTCCTGAAAATTCAGTGGAATACTTTGTTTCCTATTATGACTATTACCAACCGGAAGCATTTATTCCCTCCACAAATACCTATATCGAAAAGGACCTGTCAATAAATGAAGAAATTGAAAAACTGCGGCTCAGTGCTTCGTCTGCATTGCTTTCCGGCCGCCGTGATGTCATTGTGGTTTCATCTGTTTCATGCATCTATGGCATCGGTAATCCGGCAGATTTTGCCAGCAGTGTTATCCGCATTATTACAGGAGAGCGCATTAGCAGAAGTAAATTCCTATACTCACTTGTAGAAAGTCTTTATTCACGGAACGATATTGAATTCTCACGCGGAACATTCCGGGTAAAAGGAGATTCGGTTGATGTATTCCCGGCGTATGCCGATATTGCGTATCGCATTATTTTTTATGGTGACGATGTAGAAGCGATTGAATCTTTTGACCCTGTAAGCGGAAGCCGCATTGACACTGTTGATAACCTGTCCATCTATCCGGCAAACATTTTCGTTACCTCAAAGGATAAGATGAAAAGTGCTATTTACGAGATTCAGGATGACCTGATGAAGCAGGTGGACTATTTCAGGGAAACGGGAAAAGGTCTGGAGGCAAAGCGGCTAGAGGATCGGGTAACCTATGACATGGAGATGATGCGCGAACTGGGTTATTGCTCAGGGATCGAAAATTATTCACGTTATTTCGACGGACGCGCTGCCGGCTCTCGTCCCTTCTGCCTGCTCGATTATTTCCCAAAAGATTTCCTTATGGTGATTGACGAGAGTCATGTTACCATTCCACAGGTAAGGGCCATGTATGGCGGCGACCGCTCACGCAAGACCACCCTTGTGGAATATGGTTTCAGGCTGCCATCAGCCATTGATAACAGGCCCTTGAAATTCGAAGAATTTGAAGTCATGACGGACCAGGTCATATATGCCAGCGCTACGCCTGCCGATTATGAGTTAATGCAATCCGAAGGAATTATTGTTGAACAACTCATCCGGCCAACAGGCTTACTCGAACCGTTGATAGAAGTGCGCCCCAGCCTGAACCAGGTCGACGACCTGCTTGATGAGATTGACAAAAGGGTTAAGTTAAATGAGCGCACATTAGTCACAACGCTTACCAAACGCATGGCCGAAGAACTCACCAAGTATATGGGGCGGCTTAATATCAAGTGCCGGTATATCCATTCAGATGTCGACACCCTTGAACGCGTTGAAATCCTGCGCGACCTGCGACTGGGCAAGTTTGATGTGCTCGTTGGTGTTAACCTGCTGCGCGAAGGCCTCGATCTGCCGGAAGTATCGCTTGTGGCCATCCTGGATGCCGACAAGGAAGGCTTTCTGCGATCAGAGCGGTCGCTTACCCAAACCGCAGGCCGGGCTGCCCGCAACCTGAACAGCCGTGTGATCATGTATGCTGACAAGGTAACATCTTCCATGCAGCGCACCATCGACGAAACAACCCGCAAACGCGAGAAACAGGCAGCCTATAACCTGGCCAATAACATCACACCGACCCAAATCAGCAAAAGCCTGGAATCTATTATGGGCCAGACTTCTGTTGCCAACTCCCTGGGTAAGGGGCCTAAACCTTATGTCGAAAATCCAAATATTGATGTAGCTGCCGATCCTGTCGTAAATTATATGTCGGCCGACCAGTTGCAGAAATTGATCGCCCAGACTCGCCGATCTATGGAAAAGGCGGCCAAAGAACTTGACTTTTATGAGGCCGCGCGCCTGCGCGACGAAATGCATGCCTTGAAAGAACTCGCCGAGAGGCGGAAATAAAGGCTTCTCTCCTGCCATTGACAGTAAATTTTTATTTATGCTGGCCCGGCGCTTTTGCGTGTGCCCGCATAATGAGCATAGCGATTCTGGCTTTGCCGACTCCCCGGTTTATGATTCTGCAACCGGCGTCAAAAAACAAATTAATTGCATTGAAATAGCTGCCAATATTACCTATTGGATAAGAAACCATTAATAATAAATAGCAGATTTATTTTTTGCATGAACAGGCATAGTAAGTATCCGGATCATGAAATAAAATAATATTCGTATATATATTAAATTCAGTTAAATACAAATTATCGACAGGAAATCTAAGCTAAACACATTGCAACAATATTGTACAATTAAATAGCGGATCATTATCGATATACTTTCCGATTTACAGACAACTCAACCCATGCTTAATACCAACCACTACAATGATTCCAACTGACAAGGAGCTTCTAAAACGAAATAAAGAATTGACGTCAATAACAGAATCCACCGCGATACTGCTAAACGGCAGCGATTTTGGAAGCGCGCTGGAGATTGTCCTGGACAAGATTTCTCAGACCTTCGAAATAGATCATCTATTGCTTTTCGGATTTAAGAAAAAAGACAGTAACGGATCCACCGAATTTAAGTTGTTTGCACATTCCGACTTTACGAAGATTTCGGATCAATCCGATGCCATCAATGAATTCACCGAGGATCTGAACCTGGAGCGTCATATTGATCAACTGTCCAAGGGTAATACGGTAAAGGAAATTGCAGGGAACCTGCTGACAACCATGCGCCATGCTGACCATCCGCTATACAAGATGCAAATGCTGGTAATTCCGGTTTTTGCCACGAATGTTTTTTGGGGAGCTCTTTTACTGGTGCAGCAAAATCAATTGACTGGCTGGGACAAAAATTCGGAAAAAAATCTTAAAAATCTAAGTGTTATACTTGGTGGCGCACTTCATCAGCAAAAGAACAGTGAGGTACTGGCAGACGCCTTACACATTGCCAAGGATGCCAACCGGGCCAAATTTGATTTCATGACATCGCTGAGCCATAAAATCCGCACGCCGATGAACGGTGTAATTGGAATGACCGAATTGCTCGCCCAGACAAATCTCACACCCAGCCAGCATCAGTATGTTCACATTTTGGAGACATGCAATGAAACCATGATGGCTACTTTGAGTGACATGCTCGATTATTCTAAAATTGAATCCGGAAAATTAATTATTGAGGAAAATACCTATGACCTCAGACTGCTCATGGAAGATGTAGTCGAATTGCTTTCGCACAGCGCGTATGAAAAAAAACTGGGTATTCATTATTTTATTGATCCAACCTTAAATACAAACATTCTGGGCGATAAGGCCCGCGTGAAGCAGGTTTTGATCAACCTGATCGGTAATGCCATCAAGTTTACGGATTCGGGCGAAATTGTAGTGACTGTTGAACGGGTAACGGATAAAGGCAAGGACATGGATATCTGCATCAGTGTGAAGGATACAGGCAACGGCATGTCGGCAAGCCAGCTTGAAGATTTATCTGGCCATCTTAATCATTCAGATTCGTCAACTGCCAGTACTTACAACAGTTCTGCACTTGGCCTGATCATTTCGGCACGCCTGGCAGGCTTGATGCAGGGCGGAATTATAGCAGAAAGCATGCAGGGCGAAGGATCTACCTTTCATTTCTCCTTTCACTCAAAAGTTGCTGAACATCAGGAAGGCAAAAATGTGGTACACTTCCCGGATTCAGCTCTTCCCGCCAAGAATGTACTCATTGCACTCTCGGAAGTCACTTCCGCCCATTTTATGGCCAGACAGTTCAGGCATTGGGGAATGAACCCTGTGTGCATCAGCGACCTGGAAGAGGCAAAGCAAAAGGTAAAAAGCAACTCCATAGATCTGCTGGTTATCAGCAAGCAAAAAATGGATGAAACTGAGCCTCATATCATAACTGCATTGCGTGATAACAACAATGGCAATTCCGCTCCTCTCTTAATGATAACACCTTCGGGTTTCGTCCAGCACACACATGAAAATACCAGCCCGGTTGAATATACAGTCACCAGCCCCGTAAAACTCTCAGATCTCGTTGAAGTTATTGGTAAAATTTTTATGTTTCATCCTGCTTTGCCCAAAGTTGAATTAAAATGTAATGATGCCATCGCAGATAAAAAGCTGTCCAGCATCTATCCCATGCGGATATTGGTAGCAGATGACAATGTAGTCAACCAGCGCATTATGCTAAAGGTCTTTAAGATTATCGGCTACGCAGTTGATCTGGCATCTGACGGAATTGAAGTACTGGAGTGCATCGATAAAACGAAATACGATCTGATCATGATGGATATGCAGATGCCCCTGATGGATGGATATGAAACAACATCAACCATACGTGCCCAAAAAAGCAAACCTCAGCCACTTATCATTGCTATGACGGCTAACACGATGAGTGGTGCTGAACAGGAATGCCTGGACTGCGGCATGGACGACTACATCAGTAAACCGATCGTCATCGACGACATCCGCAACATTATCTCAAAGTGGGGACATTACACTTCCATTGCTTTAAAAAAAAATTAGACTGATGCAAGTAAATGATGCGCCTGTATATCCAAACAATGATTTATTAAGTATTGCACTGGAAGCAGCCTTTTCAGCCGGCGAGGCCATCATGAAAATATACAATACCAATTTTGAAATAAAATACAAGCGTGACCTGAGTCCACTAACACTCGCCGATACAACTGCGGATAAAATTATCCATAAACACCTTGCTGCAACAGGAATTCCGGTGATCAGCGAAGAATCTGCAAGCGAAGACTATGCCCGAAGGCAGTTCTGGAAAATGCTCTGGATGGTTGATCCGCTTGATGGCACCAAGGAATTTGTACGCCGCAGTGATGAATTTACGGTTAATATAGCCCTCATATTAGAACAAAAACCTGTGTTAGGTGTAGTGTATGCCCCGGCGACAGGAGTCTTGTATTTCGGTATGTCTGCGTTAGGATCATTTTACACGCGTATTGACCTGCATGAAGATAAGCCGGTGTTATCTGTCGCTGACATCATTGCAGGATCAAAAAAACTACCCTTATTCAGCGATAAAAAGCAGTTTGTGATTCAGGCCAGCCGCTCGCAGATGAATGCTGAAACTAAAAAATTTATTGAAAAGCAAAAAAAACTGCATCCCCAATTACACATTGTCACACAGGGAAGTTCACTCAAACTATGTGCCGTGGCGGATGGATCCTGCCAGGTGTATCCCCGGTTTGGACCAACGATGGAATGGGATACCGCAGCAGGCCATGCCATAATCGAACAGACCGGCGGCAAGGTTGTGGAAGCCAAAAAAGGTATTCCGTTAAGCTATAATAAGAAATCCCTGCTCAATCCCGACTTTCTTGCAATAAGCTGAAGTTAAATATGTCGGCCATGATAACAACTGTGATTTTGTGACACATACCCAGCAGTATGTCCCACAACAGCCCACTCTCCCCCAACCATTTCCTCAACCCGCGGTGAAAGAAGAAAAACTTGCACAGATATTGCATTTATATAAATTCACGATCAAATTCTTTTCTGAAAAATGATAAAAATTGTAAATAATCTGTTTAAATCGATATTTTGTGGTGTAATTTTTGGTGAAAATAAAAAGAGACTTACAGATATTAATCTGTAAGTCTCTGATTATCAGGAGCGGAAAAAGGGATTCGAACCCTCGACCCTCAGCTTGGGAAGCTGATTTTTTTTCATATCATTGCTTATTCATTTATTTCATCTTTCAGTATATCAATATTTTACGTAAATCTATTTTTTCATTTTTTATCTTTATATTCGCTTTTTGACTATATTTGTATGTTGAATTGTATGTTGTAAATATGATAACATGGAAAAGAACCAAACCCCCGCCACTGCTTATGTTATCCTCGAAACCCGTTGGCCTAACATTAAGCAAATCTACAAATTAAAATTGATGATTACCCATAAAAGGAAACAACAATTTTACACCATCATTATTCCAGGTGTTCCGGCAGCCATGTCAGAAGTGGAATTTGCTAAAACGAAACTCGATAAGCCACGGAAACCATTCTCTGATTATAAGTTCCTAATCAACCAGGTAGAGACGGATGCCAGGCAAGTAATTACCGACCTTCAGGTATTTTCTTTTGAAGCATTCGAGAAAAATTGCTTTAGCCCTAGCGTTGAGAACAAGGCCTTGTTCTCAGCTTTTGAATCTTACATGGCTGAACTTACAAAACTGGGTAGTGTTGGCACATCCAGTCTTTATAAATGTGCACTCACTTCTCTTCAGAATTATACGAAGTCTATAAACATACAATCTCTCACATTCAGCGACATTAACGTCTCATTTTTAAAACTATGGGAATCTTGGATGAGGCAGAATGGAGTAGCTGATGCAACAATCGGCATATATTGCCGAAATCTCCGGACTATCCTTAATAAAGCAATTGTTGCTGGTTTATTGAAACAGGAAGAATATCCATTTGGCAGGTATAAATTTGAAATACCCACCGGGCAGAATGTTAAA
This sequence comes from Bacteroidales bacterium, assembly GCA_038246075.1. Classification (GTDB taxonomy): domain Bacteria; phylum Bacteroidota; class Bacteroidia; order Bacteroidales; family DASVHX01; genus DASVHX01. Next base: position 4,052 of record JBBRRV010000004.1, on the reverse strand, counting down.
AAGGCGCTCACTGTTGCCGAAGTCGGTAAAATCTACAACCTTAAACTTGAAAAGGGCAGTTCTGAGCAGCGTGCCCGTGATCTCTGGGTATTCAGTTACCTGTGTAATGGTATTAATATGAAGGATATTGCACGCTTGAAGTACAAAAATATGGATCGCGAATCCATAACCTTTAGCCGTTCAAAGACAATCCGTCTTCAGCGTAATAATCAAAAGAAGATTGTTGTTCCACTCACACCCGAAATTCTGGCTATCATCAAAACCTGGGGTAACAAGCCTTTAACTGAAGAAACATTTATCTTCCCGATACTACACGAAAGAGTAACGCCAGGAGAGGAAAGGAAACTCGTTCAGCAAGCAACCAAAACAACTAATAAATATGTAAAGCGTATTGCTAATGCAGCAAAAATCAAAATGGATGTTACCACCTATACTGCACGTCACAGTTTTGCTTCCGTTATGAAACGCTCCGGTGCTTCCACAGAGTTTATTAGTGAGAGTCTTGGCCATAGCGACCTGGCAACCACCGAAAACTACCTGGCCAGCTTCGAAATGGACACGAAAAAGAAGATGGCTCTGAATCTGCTCAAATTCAAATGATTATTAAATGCCTTACATTAGCTGTTCATTAATGCCATTTAATCATGGATGATATTGTTGTCTTGTCAGATGTCCCGGGTCAGAATCACAGCCTGAAGCCCTTTATTCAACTTGATGATTCTCATTTTATCAAAGCAATTGAATTTTATTTAAAATTCATTCGCATTTATATAGATGTTCAGTTTTTCCCAAAATCAGAATATTTAAAAAAGCAAGGTTTCCTAATCGAGTACAAAAAAGGAACTATATTTTCTTATCAGCTTAAAATCGATAAAGACATATTAGATTTCAGTACCTGTGAGCACAGGATTATAAATATGCTTAATCAAGGTGTGCCAATAGACAACCTTAAATTAATGTTCAATAAAATTTATTCCTTGGCAAACTATATCAGTGAACTATCTAATGATCAGATAATTCGCAAACCTAATCATAAATTAATTCTGCAATTTAATCATGTAAATTTAGAATGGGGTAATTTTCTGGAGGATTCGATTGATTCGGATTTTCACGATTACTCAAATTTTGATTTTGTCAAGTATTCAACGCATATTAAAACAATACTTGAGGATAGACTTGGCATACAGGAATTTACGAATGCCAACGAAAATATGAATGGTCACAATTATCATAATCTACATTCAGAAATTTCCACATCAGAAACTATATCATATCCCATAAAAACAGAAGCCTTTATTGATTTTGTAAGAAAAATCTTTGAACTCCAACTAAATCCGGATATTGATTATCCCCTTGCCGATAGTCTCGGTATTTCTGAAATCCGGAATACGCAGTTTGAATATGCCTTCAGCCGTTCTCATAACTTTTTGGACTTGGTAACATTCAAACAGAATATTTCTTCATTAGTCAAGGGTTCTAAATCGCTTAAGGGGCCTAAGGCACTTCTCAGGCCACTTTTTGAAACAACCATCGCTATTAACGAACTTTTTTCCAAACACATACAATATACAACCTGGGACAGGACGATTACGCTTTATATTGATTACGTCAAGGGCTCAATCATTTATTTTCCCGGTGATTCTATATATCCTGAAGAATTTGAGTGTCTGTCTAGCAATGACTTGGCCGTAAGAGCATCAAATATTCATGAATTTCTCAAATCTGTCTTATTCCCTGAAAAAATAAAAAAAATAAAATCCTCTATAAATGCTGTTCCACGCGATGAAACCAAATCAAATCCATCTGTATTAATAAAAGAAGTAAAACCGGTTGTATCGAACCATCCCTCGGATTTATCAAAAGATTTTCTGATTTCTGAATATATCAATTTTATTCAGGATGTTGAGGGATATCTAAAATTTGCTAAAACTAAATTATTTGAATTTCCAGACCCGTTAGACTCGCAAAGTAGACAAGATCTTGAATTATCAGCAGATTTCAAACAGGAATTCTATGTTAAATCCTCCTCGCCTGCATTAGTACCTTCAAACTTTATAACAAAAACAAGGGAGATCAAGTATAGAGAGCTACTCCCCAAAAATGAATTGTTCCCAATTTTGGAAAATATATATAATAAGGTGAACGTAATTCTTGAAAGCTGCCCCTCTATTCTCTCATCCTATCAATTCATCATATACTTTATCTTGCCAAGCACACGCAATAAAGTTGGTGTTAAATTCAATCCCGATGATTACAACTATAACTTGGATACATATTTAAGTGATATACATCTAAAGGGTTTCTGTCAAGAAATCGCTCATTTCTTAAAAACGGAAATTTTTATTACTCTTCAACCGGTACTTATGGACTCAATACCAATTGTTGGGTCTGATTCTGGCATTCCAAATATTCTTTCCCCTGAAATTGAATCCGAGCGTGTCACTAATGAACAGTTTATATTTGATACGTTAGATCCACTCACAATTGCTAAATATCCTTCTGGAAAACATAAAAAAATTGTTTATTGTATTGACCATTCGTTTAGAGATTACCTGAAGGCTTGTTTTTTGGCTTTACTCAACTCATCTGAGATACCTGGGAACACAGTCATGTTTCAGATAAATTTGAATGAACCCTTCTACGATGCTATCCTATCAATAATGGAAAAATTTAAATTTAGAACAAAGCTTGTGATTGAGATTATACTAGTATCACAAAACTTAAATTGCGATAATTTAAAAATCGGTCCACCAAGGAATGTGCGCAATCAAATAACATGTGCACGAAATCGATCTAAAAAAGAATAGCAATATCTATTACTTGTGATATTTGTGATAGTCACTAGTGATATTTGTGATATTATTTCTTTATCAATAATTTCTTATATTATTGATATTTAGCTAATTATAATTTATTTTCTATTTGTTTTGTGATACTGCCCCGATCTATCTTGGACACCATAAACCAAGTAAAATAAGTTATGGAAAAAATCCCCTCTTTCAATGATCTCCCTTCCGAGGTATCTGACCTCCGGAAAGATGTAAACTGGATAAAACAATTTCTTCAACAAAAAGATGATCTTGATCCACAGTCAGACCAACCCGACAAATTCCTCACCGTCCCCGAAGCTGCCCAATTTCTTGGGTTAGCTACCCAAACAATTTACGGACTCATCTGCCGTAAGGAAATTCCATGTATGAAGCGCCAGAAGCGCGTTTATTTTTCCAAAGCCATCCTTATAAAATGGCTTGAGGACGGTCGTCGTTTAACACGCCAGGAAATCGCCGAAAATTCCCGTCCTACCCTTATGAAGAGAGGAGGCGCCAAATGAAACCCATAAAAGCACCCGGGGCCACCACCTCTCACAGTAACAGCCCCTTCGATAAACTAAATGACAACAACAAAGCTACGACTGACACCTCCGAATATCTTCGTATAATTCGGCAACATTTCGGTGTAAGGAACATGATTCAATTGTATCTCACAGCAAAGGAGGAGGAAGCCTTATGGATCAAATAAAGAAATCACTCATCATCACCCCCGCCAAGCTTGCTGCCTTCGAAGGTCGCAAAAACCATCTCGATGTCCTAAACAGCCTGCTTGATGAAATCGCGCCTATCATAATTCGTGATTTCCTGGAACTTCCCGAAGATGTCGAAACACGGCAGAAGCATATCATAGTTGCTGTTGTAAAGCATTTACTTGAGTTTGCTGCCATTAGGCATTGGAACCTGGCTAAGGTCTATGACTATACCTATGTGTACAATGGTGCTTTCTGGCAGCAGCTCGATAATGAGGACATGAAACATTTTCTCGGCAGAGCATCCGTTAAAATGAGTTTTCCTGATTATGACGTGCGGTTTTATGAATTTAAAGATAAGCTGCTCAAGCAATTCCTTAGCGATGCCTATCTGCCTGCTCCTCCTAAAAATCCTGACAAGGTCCTCATCAATCTCCAGAATGCGACCATGGAGTTTACACCTGGTGGATGGATATCCCGCGGATTCGATCCTGCCGACTTCCTGACGTATCAACTTCCTTTTGCATACAAT
>JBBRRV010000003.1:0-58878 GCA_038246075.1 Bacteroidales bacterium | reverse complement strand
GGGGAACGCATCGGAAAAATTTAATATGGCTTATCTGGCCATCCGGGGCAGCGGGGCTGTAAACGGGGTAAGCCGGTTGCATGGCCAGGTGAGCCGACACATTTTTGAACCACTCTTCCCAAAATGGCCTACCAGCGAAGTCCCTGTCGGATATGTCACCAATGGTGTTCATATGCCCACCTGGGATTCCAGGGAAGCCGACGAAATCTGGACCGAAGCCTGTGGAAAAGAACGCTGGCTGGGTAATCAAAAAACACTAGAGCAGGATTTCCGTCGCGTAACCGATGAGAAACTTTGGGAGATGCGCACAAATGCCAACAAGGCACTCATCGCATTTGCCGCTAAACATTTTTCGGGGCAATTGCTTGGCTGTGGTTATTCGAAAGCGTCTGCTGAACGCGCCAAACATTTATTTGACCCCAATGTCTTAACACTGGGCTTTGCCCGCCGTTTTGCGCCCTACAAGCGGCCGAACTTATTGCTGTACGATCCGCCACGACTGCTCAGGTTGCTGACAAATACCAAATTTCCCGTGCAACTCATCCTTGCAGGCAAGGCACATCCCGGTGATACACAGGGTCATGAATTAATCCAGGCATGGATGAAGTTTATCCGCCAGCAACCCTTGCATCCTCCCATCATCTTCCTGGCTGATTACGACATGCACATTTCTGAAAATCTTATTCAGGGCGTGGATGTGTGGATTAATACCCCACGCCGGCCATGGGAAGCCTGCGGAACAAGCGGCATGAAGGTGCTTGTAAACGGGGGTATTAACCTTTCCGAACTGGATGGCTGGTGGGCCGAAGCATATACCCCACAGGTGGGATGGAGTTTAGGTGATGGCAATGAGCATGGCGACGACCCGGCCTGGGATGCTACCGAGGCAGATCAATTATACACTATACTCGAACAACAAATTGTTCCCGAGTTTTATAACCGCAATGAAAAAGGACTTCCTGCTGCCTGGATAGCACGCATGCGCGAAAGCATGGCGCAACTAACACCACGTTTCTCTGCCGACAGGGCCGTGAGGGAATATACTGAACAACACTATCTGCCTGCAGCAGCAGCATATCTTGAGCGCGCTGCCAAAAAAGGTGCGAAGGGAAAACAAATAACCGACTGGCAGCATGCACTTGAACAGCAATGGGATTCAATGCACTTTGGAGAAATCAAAGCCGAAACCATTGCAAATCAGCATAAGTTCGATGTCCAGGTTTATTTCAACAATATTGAACCGGAAACAGTTCATGTTGAACTATTTGCCAGTGCAATTGACGGGCAAGTCCAGGAGGTGCATCAGATGACCCGGGGCGCAAAGCTGGAAGGCGAAGCCGGCGGATTCATTTATACCGTTTTGGTTACCGCTCATCGTCAGGTTTCGGATTATACGGCAAGGGTCGTACCTTTCTTTGAGAATGTGGTAGTTCCGCTCGAGAACACACGCATTCTATGGCAAAGATGATTCTTGAATACCTCATCCCCTTCCCTTCTCCTGGAGGAGAAAGGTGAATAAAAAAAGACCGCCTCTTTATACAAGAGACGGTCTTTTTTTGTATTTAAAACTTGTTGTTAGAACCTGTATCCAAGTGACAGACCAAAGCCTGTGTTTTTGACAGATGCTTTATCATTTGAATTTGTATTATCCTTAGGATTAATTTTCAGCAAACCAAATTGTGTATCCAACTGTACAAATATCCCGCTTCCCATCTGGTAACCGGCAAAAACACCAGCGCCAGCATCCAATGCTTTGAAGTAGGGCACGGTTTGGTCATCACTTGATTCCACTGTGCTTTTAAATTTAATTTTCCTGTCGAGCGATACATTACCGCCTTCTGTTAATACCTTGCCACCGATGCCGTATCCAACATAGGGACCAAATCCAACCATCACAAAACCGCTACCCAAGGCACCTTTATATACAAAGTTCAAAGGAACCTGGATATAAGAAAGCTTGGTTGTAGTTGTAAATGTTGTACCTAATACAGTCGTCGAATTCTTTGCACCAGCAGTGCTGTACATTAACCCCGGCTGAAAAAAGAATTCCGGTACGATAGGTATCATCGCATTAACCCCGGCGTGGTATCCAAGGATCATGTCATTCTTAAGCGCGTCTCCGTTAGCATCTTTTCCGTTCAGATTCTGGAAATTAATACCTCCCTGAACACCAAAGGACATTTTTGCATTATCGTAACTTTGAGCCATTGCATAGGAAGCTGAAAGCATTAAAATCATTAAAATTGAAATCAGTTTGTTTTTCATGTTGTGTTTTTTTTAGATTTAATTAATAGAAATTTAAATAGTGAGTCCACTCCGAAAACGAAAAAGAACAGGTGCGTTTAAGAGTGGACTCATGATTTGATTTATTTGCCTGCTTCTTTTGCAGCATCGGCCTTCATTTTTTCATTGGCAGTGATCAAAAATTCAACCCTGCGGTTTTGTGAACGACCATTTTCGTCGTCGTTGCTATATTTAGGTGCTGATTCGCCAAAACCTCTATTACTAATGCGGCTTCCGGAAATTCCCTGGCCTCTGAGGTAACTTGATACTGAACTGGCACGGCGAACAGACAATTTACTGTTGTATGCTTCAGATCCGGTGTTGTCGGTATGACCCTGAACTTCAATATTTGTTTCAGGATATGAGTTTAAAACTGTAACCAGTTTGTTCAGGTTCGTTTTGGCATCTAATGACAGCGCCGATTTGTCAACTCCAAACAGAATATTGCTGTTAAATTCAACAACGATTCCTTCGCCTACACGCTCTACCTTTGCATCAGGAACCTTGTTTTTAATTTCCTCTGCCTGTTTGTCCATCTTATGGCCGATCACAGCACCTGTGGCTCCGCCGACTGCAGCTCCGATAATTGCACCCAGTGCCGTGTTACCTGCTACCTTGCCAACAACTGCACCCATGGCACCGCCGGCTACTACACCGACTCCTGCACCTTTTTGGGTTTTGTTTAATGATGCACAACTGGAAAGCATTATTGCTCCGGATAAAAGCATGATCATACTCATTTTTAATCGTTTCATGATAATTGTTTTAATTGTTTATAATTAATGGATTGAAGTTTGTTTAACTTTTCAACCATCCATCTGGTTTTGATCAATAATATTTTGCAAAATTCGCCCCATGACGGCAAACAAGTGTTACATAATTTTTTAAATAATTTACATCATTCACACATTTTGGGAGTCGCAAATGTGTGAATAATGTAAATCTTTCCCAAAATTGTGTAACGCTTTCAGGAATCAAAAGCAACACCTTTGTAAGGATAAAACATCAGCATGATGGCAACAATCATGCCTGAACTAAATAATCATCATTGTGCTGTTCTTTCCAGGGGCTATATCATGGATACATCCGGCCACAAAATATATAGCCATGATTTTAAAAACACCAATTGATATGACAAAATGCTTTATCATGGCTTATTCCATCTGACCTTTAAAAAACAAATTATTAACAGATTAATTTTAGTGAACGTTATCCGGGATGGTATTAAAAACGATATATCATGGATCCTAAAGAACTTGAAAAATCAATCACCTACATCACTGTTGAAATTATCGAATATGTACCCAATTCTGTGGTCATCACTACCATATTAAAAAAACCAACAGGAACTGTCAGCGTCATGTCAATAGATAAAGGAGAAGGATTGGTCGAAAAAACATTGCCTTTTGACACCTTCGCTCAGATCATCGACGGACAAGCCGACATTGTTATCAACGGTGAATCACATCCCCTGGTAACAGGACAATCAATTGTAATCCCAGCCCATTCACCCAGTTATGTGAAGCCAGCCGGGCGTTTCAAAATGATCGCAACTGTGATAAAAAGCGGTTACGAATAAAGCGAATGTGTGAATCATGTAACTCTTTTATAGAATTGTGTAATGTTTACCGGTAGGGTGAGAATTAACTTTGTTGTGTGAAACCGTTTTCACATCTAACTTCAAAAAAAATGAACACGACCGAAATAAAAGGAAACTGGAATGAAATGAAAGGCAAACTTAAACAGCGGTTTGCAGCACTAACTGACGATGACCTCATGTTTACAGAGGGAAAAGAAGATGAGTTGTATGGACGTCTTCAAACCAAACTGGGAAAAACAAAAGATGAACTGCACAAGATTATAGGAGAGCTATAATCTACTTCATTTTCCAAATTCCACCTGCGAGGACAGTTTCATGCGGGAAGAAATTCGGAACATTGTGCAATTTTTAAAATATTTAAAACCATTAAAAATGAAAAGAACAATCTTCACCCTCGCTATAGCAACAATATTCATACTTGTAACTGTCTTTGCCGGATGCAGTTCACCTGCTCAAAAAAAAGAAGCTGCTGAAGCTAAATTGCAGGATGCCGAGCAAAACCTGGAAGCTGTGCAGAATGATGCTGAAGCCCAAAAAGTAGCCACTGCTGAAGAATGGAAAATGTTCAAGAGTGAAACTGATTTAAAAATCAAGAAGAATGAAATCCGCATAGCAGAATTAAGATTAAAGATGAAAAAGCCCGGAATAATTGATCTTGATGCCGTATACGAAAAAAGAATCGAGACCCTGGAGCAAAAAAACAAGGACCTGAAGACGAGGATGGATAACTATGAAACACGTCAGAGCGATTGGGAGGCATTCCAGAAAGAATTTAACAAGGACATGAACGATCTCGGACAATCATTGACTGACTTTACGGTTGAGCATAAAAAATAAGTAAAAGAGCAAAATTAAAAAGAGGGGATTTTATTCCCTTCTTTTTGATTTAGCTTTCATTATTTTGAAATACGAAGATTTGCATCATGGATAACAAAGAACTTGATAAAGCAAAAGCACATAACACAGCTGAAATTATTGAATATCTGAAAAATTCTGTGGTTATCAAAACGATCTTGAAAAAACCAACAGGAAATATCAGCCTCATGTCCTTCGACAATGGCGAAGGCTTAACAGAAAGGACCACTCCTTTTGACACTTTTGTTCAGATCATAGAAGGCAGTGCTGAGATTGTGATCAATGGATATTCCAATGTTCTGCTGGCAGGCCAATCAATTGTAATACCTGCTCACGAGCCTAACATGATAAAACCCGCCGGGCGGTTCAAAATGATTCAAACGGTTATTAAAAGCGCATATGAATAGGCAGCATACCAGCATGCAAATGTGTGAATGATGCAACTATTTTTAAGAATTGTGTAAAGTTCATCAGCAGTGTGCGCTTTATCTTTGCTGTAAGCAAATGATTCAAACCATCATGAAGCGCACATAAACACAATATACTTTTAATATACAACTTTACTTAACTTTCTCTTTAATCAATTAAACACCTAAAAAAATCAACATCATGGGCAGTCTATTATATTTAGTCGCAGTCGTTTTAATCATCTTATGGGCAATCGGATATTTCGCATTCAGCGTGGGTGCCATTATTCATATACTGCTTGTCATTGCAGTCATCGCTATATTATTAAGGCTTATTTCAGGAAGCAGATATTAAGAAATATCCAGGCAGTTTTTACACCACTATAGAGAACAAACTTATGTTAGCAACATTAAAATTCCCGGTACTCGGATACATTGAAATCCGGCTCATCGAAAAACGCGATCTCAAATGGCTCGTCGAGCTCATTGAAGCCGGGCTTCATATCGAAGTCTACGAAGATGACTTTGTTCTTGAAAAATAAATTTAACATAATTCCCTTTCATTGATACTATTGGCTATAATGGTCAATAGTATCTTTGCGTTCCATAACTTGCCCATTACGCTTGTTCTCAGCTCACGCGCAGCTCCGGAAGCTTGCGCATCAGCATTCACGGGGTGACTTGAAGTCACCCCGTGAATAGTTACAGCCCCCTCCTGCTGGTTCCTGACAACACTGCTTTTGTATGCCAATACCCCCACTGACGTCTCATCGGTGCAATTGATCACAATTCCTTCATATAATAGTTACATTTCTTAACCCCTTTTGCCGGATCGGTGACAAGTTATTAACTTTCGTTATAAAGTTTCGTGTTATTGTGCATGCGAGAAGAATAGTAGTATACAACTGATTTTCAACAACATAACTGGTAATATATTATTTTTATCCAGATTCTCACACTATTTCAAACATTTTAAAAATAAAGTTTGCGAATTCACTTTTATTTCTATTACTTAGTGTCCTGATTACACCGTTAAGATATATACGTATAATGAAGGTCTGACTTGACCAATTTATCAATTTGAAATAGTTTTAATGTATTAACATATAGCAGATTATGAAATAACAGGTTGATCATTGCTGCAAAAATCATCCGGTTGCAGATTACCTTAATTTGATCATATTGTTACCGGATAAATATTAAATCAGCAGAAACACCCACAAGTTCCCTGGTTAGATTGCAATTTGGAACCTGTTTTTAGGATAAGTCTGTCCATAAAAGTTGGCCAATCAAATAACGCATCCAAAAATTACTTTAACCCTAATATAATTAAGCACAACTTAACAACCAATCAGCAATCCTCTCACATGTAATCAAACACTATGATCATGAAAAAAAAACTGTTACTAAGTACATTATTTTTAATCCTGACTTTCTGGGGATGGTCCCAGAACGTGGAGATCAGTGGAGTTGTTACTTCTTCCGCTGACAAACTGGCGCTTCCCGGGGCTTCAGTTGTCATAAAAGGAACAGTCATCGGAACCACAACCGATATCAATGGGAAATACACGATTAAAGCCAGGCCCGACCATGTCCTGGTGTTCTCATTCCTGGGTATGACAACGCAGGAGATAATCGTTCCTGCCACAAACAAAACGATCGATATCGTTCTTGCAGAAACTGCAACCACAATGTCGGAAGTTGTGGTAGTAGGTTATGGCACTCAAAAGAAGAGCGTAGTTACCGGATCTATTTCCAGTGTTAAGTCAAAGGAAATTGAAAAAATCCCGAATGGCCGTGTTGAGCAGACCCTTCAGGGGCGCGTTTCCGGTGTTACAATTGCGGCTAACTCAGGGCAACCTGGTTCTTCATCTACTGTCCGCGTAAGGGGTATAACTACTTTTGGCGGCGGAAACGACCCACTCTGGGTAATTGATGGAATTGTGGTTGATGGTGGTGCGATTGGATTTTTAAATCAATCAGACATCGAATCCATTGAAGTACTGAAGGATGCTGCATCTGCAGCTATCTATGGAACCAGGGCTGCAACAGGTGTTATTCTGGTCACTACTAAAAAAGGAGCAGCCGGAAAAATGAATGTCAACTATAATTTCTTTGCCGGCACTTCTGCTCCCGCTAAAATGCTGACATTGCTAAATGCAACCCAATATGCTGCTTTAAGAAATGAAAGTTCTGTTAATGGCGGCGGAAACATTGTATTCCCTGACATCAGTAAACTTGGAACAGGCACCGATTGGCAGAAAGAGATCTTTAATAATGATGCAAGGCGCACTTCCCACGAACTAAGTTTAAGCGGCGGAAATGACAAATCTACATTTTATGCTTCAGCTGGTATTTCGGATCAGCAGGGTATTGTTGCAACGGATATTTCAAATTACAATAAAATAAGCCTCCGTTTAAATTCCACACACAAAATTTCCAAAGTTTTTACCTTCGGACAAACGCTCGGTTATACACGTGCAAAATCGATTGGCATTGGCAATACAAACAGTGAATTTGGCGGTCCTTTAAGTTCTGCCATCAACCTTGACCCTATAACTCCGGTTATCATTACTGACCCTGTTGAGGCAAATAAATCGCCTTACAGCACAAATCCTGTATTCAGAGATGCCAACGGTAACCCCTATGGGATTTCTTCTATCGTAGGGCAGGAAATGACCAACCCGGTGGCGTATATGAAAACAAGGTTAGGAAACTTTGACTGGTCCGATGATATCGTTGGAAATGCATTTCTCGAAATTAATGTAGATAGCCATATCAAAATCAGGTCTAGTGTCGGAGGAAAAAAAGCATATTGGGGCAATCAGGCATTTACACCTGTTTCTTATTTAAATGCAAATAATGTGGTCACCAAAAATAACTTTGGAAAAAGCATTAACACCACATTTAACTGGAATGTTGAAAATACCATCACCTACAGCAATAAAATAGCGGATCATGATTTCAGTGTTTTGCTGGGCCAGGGAGCTTATGTGGAAAACAACGGAGGTGGTTCATCTATTGCCACCTTTGATTTGCCAATCACCAATTACCAGGATGCTTCTTTTAACTTTAATATTTCTCAGACTAACAGAACATCCGGTGCCTACGATTATACAAACCATAAATTAGCTTCCTTATTTGGCCGTGCAAATTACAATTACAAAGAAAAGTATTTGTTTACCGGTATTATTCGCCGTGACGGTTCCTCCAGGTTTGGTACAAATAACAAATATGGTGTATTCCCTTCATTCTCTTTGGGTTGGGTGCTCACAAACGAAGATTTCTGGAAGAAAAACGCTATCGTAAACACTTTCAAGATCAGGGGTGGTTATGGTGTGGTTGGAAATGACAACATTTCTGATTTTGGTTACCTCTCCAGAGTTCTGGGAGGTTTCAATTATGCTGTGGGAAATGCAGGCATCATCACAACAGGGTATGCTCCATCTTCCCTTGACAATCCTGATTTAAAATGGGAGCAAACCGCTCAGACCAATATAGGTTTTGATGCACGGTTGCTCAACGACTTTACCTTAACGGTTGATTTGTACAAGAAAAAAACTACTGGCATCCTGCGCCCGGTTTCTATTCCCGGATATGTAGGCGTTTCTGATGCACCAGTTGCTAACGTAGCAGATATGGAAAACAAAGGTGTTGAGTTTGAGCTAGGTTATCGCAAAAACATCGGCCAGGTTAACTTTTCAGCCAATACCAATATTGCATACCTGCAAAATAAAATAACCTATGTTGCTTCAGATGCTAATTCTATTCCAGGTGATGCTAGTTTCCAGTCCATGGGTCTGGTTACAAGGACACAGGTCGGACAATCTTATAACTCATTCTTCGGATTTCAAACAGCTGGCATTTTCCAAAATATGTCGGATGTTACTGCCTATAAGAATGCCGAAGGAACCCTGATCCAGCCAAATGCCCGGCCTGGTGATTTCCGATGGGTTGACAACAATGGTCTGGATGCTGCCGGCAAACTCACCGGCGTACCTGATGGAAAGATTACAGATGCTGACAAGACTTTCCTTGGATCAAACATTCCAAAATTCACTTTTGGTCTGACGTTGAATGCTGATTTCAAAGGATTTGATGTGATGGTATTTGCCCAGGGAGCTGCCGGCAACAAAATATTCCAGGGCTTGCGTCGTTTGGACATCCTGACTGCCAATTACCAGACCAATGCACTAAGCCGTTGGACTGGAGAAGGTACTTCAAACACTTATCCCATCCTCTCAACCAGCGATGCCAATATGAACTTTGGGAACATGTCTGATTTCTATCTGGAAAAAGGAGATTATCTTCGTCTTAAAGTAGTTCAGCTAGGCTACACTTTCAAAAGCAACCTCCTCCAAAAAGTATCAGTTACCAAATTCAGGTTATACCTGTCGGCTGAGAACCTGCTGACCTTAACCAAATATACCGGTTACGATCCTGAAATTGGTGGCGGTGTGTTTGGGATAGATAAAGGTGTTTATCCTCAGGCACGTTCATTCATCGCCGGAGTACAATTGCAGTTTTAATTTTGTGTCACGGGGCTACTTATTATAGATAAATAGCCGTACAAAATTTTACTTTATCCGTTAAAATTACTCACACAAAAAATCAAACAAAATGAAAACAAGACATATAAAGTTCTTCTTTATTGCAGCAACAATGGTACTTGCCATGGGTTCCTGCAAAAAAGATTTTATAGATATCACACCTAAAGGGCAATTCCTTTCAGCTAATTATTATCAGGATCAACCGCAGGCTTATAGTGCACTTGTCGGGGTTTATGACATGATGCGCAAAAACTCCGGTGGTTTTGAGAATATGATCACCATGATGAATGCAGGATCGGATGATCTATATGCAGGTGGCGGTTCGTCAACAGACGGCGCAGGAATACAAGGTTTTTCAACCCATTCTTTAACTGCAATCACTATTCCGGGAAGTTTCTGGAATGATCACTACCAGGGAATTTTCAGGGCAAATATTTTACTTGCAAAACTGCCAACCACAACGATGGATGAGACTTTAAAGGGCAGATATGCAGCAGAAGCCAAAGCATTAAGAGCCAATTATTATTTTAACCTGGTTCGTATGTTTAAAAATATTCCGCTCATTTTAGACCCTTTGTCAACTGCAGACATGTACAATGTTCTTCAGGCCACCCCGGAAGCAGTTTATGCCCAGATTGAAAAAGATCTGACTGAAGCCATCCCTGCATTGCCAAATACGGTGGATCCCATAGCTGAAGCCGGCCGTTTTACAAAAGGATCTTCCCAGGCATTACTAGGGAAAGTTTATCTCTTTGAAAACAAGAATGCACTGGCAGCGGCTCAGTTTGCCGATGTGAATGGAACTCCCGGTGGCACAAGCATTTATGGCTATAAATTATTAACTTACTTTAGTGATCTTTGGGTGGTAGCCAATAAATTCAATTCTGAAGCTATTTTGGAAGTCAGTCACAGCGCTGCCGCCAAGACCGGCTGGGGTAATGGCAATTATAGCGGAACCGACGAAGGGAACCTTGTAAATACGATGGTTGGGCCAAGAACCTATTCCAGGTCCTCAGGTTCTGATGCCCCTGATATTCCTTCAGGCTGGAGTTTTAATGTATTTACACAGGATTTTTATGACTTCATTAAAACAGACCCGCGTTTTGAAGCAACAGTTTTTGACCTGAAAGCACTCAAGGCAGCCGGCAAGGCAGATTATATCGAAGGTTACCAGAATACCGGTTATTTCCTGAATAAATTTTTGCCCAGAGCGGTTGATGTCTCAACCGGCGGAGGAGATGCAGTGCTAAACTACAAACAAGATTCTTATGTTATCCGTCTGGCCGACACCTATCTCATGGAGGCAGAAGCTTTAGGCGCAACAGGAACAAGGGCCCAGGCTTTACTGGATGCTGTAAGGGCAAGAGTTGGCCTGCCATCGGTTCCTGTATCACTAAATACCATTAAAACAGAGCGCAGGGCTGAATTAGCCGGCGAGGGCATACGTTTCTTTGATCTGGTCAGATGGGGTGATGCTGCTGCAAAACTTGGAAACAGGGGCTTTACTGTCGGCACGGATGAAATCTTTCCAATTCCTGCAGCCGAATTACTTGGCACCAAATTAATTCAAAATCCAGGCTACTAATCCACAAAAATAAAGACATGAAGAAAATAGTATATATATGCAGCATCCTATTGCTAATAGCTGTTGCATCAAGCTGTAAAAAGCAGGATGGAATTGATCAGGATTTATCCTTTCTAAATACCGTCAATTCATCTAATTTTTCAAAAATATTCGATATCAGCAATGATAATTCGGGTATTGTAAAAATAACACCCTTAGGAGAAGGTGTTGCTTCCTATACCGTAAATTTTGGACAAGGCACCGGTGCAGATGCTTCTGCAGTTGTAGCGCCTGGATACAATACCTCACACGCATATCCTGAAGGAACTTACACGGTGAGCATTATCGCAACCGATCTAGCCGGAAAAACGACAACGACTGCTTATCCGCTTACCTTAACTTACAAGGCTCCTGAAAAATTAACCGTAACCTTTGGAAGTGGCATGGTTGTGAGTGCAACAGCAGATTTTGCAAAATCGTTTTTGGTATACTATGGAGATGTTGCCAATGAAGTCGGTACACCATTGGCTCTAGGCGCAAAACTGCCTGCGCATGTCTACCCTGCCGGCGGTCCTTTCGATGTTAAAGTAATAGCGCTTAGCGGTGGTGCAGCAACTGCTGAACTTATCAAGACTACCTTTTCTATGCCCATAACTTTTGAAATCGCGACTGCGAACTACTTTTTCGGAACCTTTGGAACAGGACAGGTCTTTGCTACAGTTGCAAACCCCAATGCAACCGGATTAAACACAACGGCTAATGTGGGCAAATTCACCAGAGGAGCTGAAGGTTGGAGTGGAACTTACAGCCCATTGGATCTTCCTATTGATTTTTCGAAGGGCAATAAAATAAAGGTATGGGTCTATAATCCTGACCCAGCGCTAATTGGTAAAAAACTGAATGTTGAATTGGAAGCAGCAACCGGAGGTACTCCGGCCAATGGTATTGGTGTGCTGAAAGTT
Source organism: Bacteroidales bacterium (assembly GCA_038246075.1). Classification (GTDB taxonomy): domain Bacteria; phylum Bacteroidota; class Bacteroidia; order Bacteroidales; family DASVHX01; genus DASVHX01. The sequence continues at coordinate 46,657 of JBBRRV010000003.1, read as the reverse complement.
CCCGTGACGACTTCCGGGGCATGGGAAGAACTGGTTTTTGATTTCAGTACGATCCCTGCTATTCCATCGACAGCAAGATACAATCAGCTTGTTTTCAGATTCAATGATGCAACTGATGGCGCGGGAGCTATTATTTATATTGATAATATCAGATTTACAAACTAAAAAAAATGACACTGATGAAAAACACTTATAAAGCCTTTTTAGGTATAGCAGCACTGATATTAGTCTTTAGTGCTTGCAAAAAACAGGATTATAGCCTGGGAGATCTAACTGCTCCTACAAATCTTGTCATTACAACAGAAGTTTTGGGACAGGATGCCACACATCCCGACGGGAATGGTTCGGGGGATGTAAAAATCACGATTACTGCCGATGGTGCAATTTCGTATAAAGTAGATTATGGTTCAGGTGCAGCGGTGAATTTGGTATACTTACCTACAGGTATGATTACCAAAAAATTTGTTAAAGTTGGCACGCATACCTACCGGATTTCAGCTATTTCCTATGGCAAGGGAGGTTCAGCCTCAACCATTACAAAAGATGTTACTGTCCGGAGCGACTTTACGCCTGCTCCAGAAATCGTAACTGATCTCACAGGTGACGCATCAAAAAGCTGGATTGTGGATAAAAGCGTACCAGCTCACATAGGCGTTGGCCCTTGGGATCCTACTTCAGTTGCTCCTGTTTGGTGGGGTGCCGGTGTGAATGAAAAAGTAGCCTGCTGTAATTGTTTCTATACTTCTAAATTCACTTTCACAAAGATTTCAGCATCGAATACTTTCACGCTAACAGTTGCATCTCCAGATGGTGCATTTACAAAAACAGGCAGTTTAACCACACTACCCGGTATTCCTGCGACAGGAGATGAGGGTTGTTATAGTTACAGTGGAGGAACTTCTGATTTTGTTTTTGCCCCTGCTTCATCCGGAGTTCCTGCAACTGCATCTGTTGCGACAAATTCCCCATCAACGCAAACCAGTATAGTCCTACCAGGAGTTGATACTTATATTGCATATGGTGCAACGCTAAAAGAATATGAGATCCTTACAATTACCCCTACAACCCTTTATCTAAGGGTACAGGGAACTGAGACCGGCAATGCCTGGTATTTTAAATTGATACCGGCTGCAAAATAACATTAAGGTACTGGTTCTTTTGTTTACTGAAAGGAGGAGCATTATTTACTCCTCCTTTTCTTTTGATAAGCAAATGAATGTGTTCCAGAGAAGTTGAAGGGGAGCAGCAGCGATGGGGTGAAAAAGCTATATACGAAACGTTTTAAAAAACAGAATCATGAATAAATTAATTTCAATTTTACTCATATTGGTCTTAACGACTTTATCCTGTAAGAAATCGGATAGTACACCGGCAGATGTTGCACCTTCAAATCTGACTTTAAATGCGACCGTAAGCACCGACGAGAGTGGTAATGTTACGTTTACTGCTGCTGCCACCAATGCTGTTGTTTACATTTTTAATTTTGGGAATGGCAGTACTGATGTATCTGTAACAGGTATTTTAACGTATAAATATGCTGCTTCAGGTCTATATACCGTAAATGTGGTAGCTAAAAGTGCAGGCAATAAAACCACATCCACATCAAAAACAATAAATGTCACTTTAGTTAGCGGACTGGTCTGGTCCGATGAGTTTGATGTTCCTGGTGCACCGAATACTGCAAAATGGGGCTATGATCTTGGGGCCGGTGGCTGGGGGAATAATGAAGCAGAAAATTATACCAACCAGCTGGATAATGCATTTGTCTCTGACGGAACACTGAAAATAGTGCTCAAAAAAGAAAATTTTAGCGGAAGTGCATATACTTCGGCCAGGTTGCTCAGTAAGGGCAAATATTCGTTTAAATATGGCAAAATTGAGGTGCGGGCTAAACTGCCTGCAGGAGGCGGCACCTGGCCTGCCATCTGGATGTTGGGTGATAATATTTCTACAGTAGGTTGGCCAGCCTGCGGTGAAGTGGATATCATGGAGCATGTTGGAAACCAGCTGAATAAAATATATGCAACCCTGCACCATCCCGGTCATTCAGGCGGAAACGGAGATGGCAATACAGTAATGGTACCAACTGCCACAACCGATTTTCATAAATATACCTGCGATTGGAACAGCTCCTCCATAAAATTCCTTGTGGATGATGTTCCATTTTACACTTTTGCCAACACAGGGAGCTTACCCTTTAACCAGAATTTCTTTATCATCCTCAATGTTGCCATGGGAGGAAATTTCGGCGGCACAATTGATCCGGCTGTTACCAGTGCAACAATGGAAATTGACTATGTGAGGGTATATCAATAAATAAAAGAAAGATATGAAGCGAATACTATTACTGTTGATTATTGCCTGCCTGAATACAACCGCTTTTACGCAGGGCCTAAAAACAAGCGGTAAAAAAATCATTGATGCCAGTGGTACTGAAGTCATACTCAGGGGCATGGGTCTGGGCGGCTGGATGATCCAGGAAGGCTATATGATGGAGACCGGCAGTTTCGCCGGCCCGCAATGGCAGCTGAAAGCCAAAATCGAGGCGCTGATCGGAAAAGATAATACCACGGCCTTTTATGATGCCTGGCATGCGAACCATTGCACAAAAAGAGACATTGATTCACTGGCGTCATGGGGATTTAATTCCGTGCGGCTTCCGATGCACTATAATCTCTATACCCTGCCGATTGAAGATGAACCTGTCCCAGGGAACAACACCTGGCTGACTAAAGGTTTTGCGATGACAGATAGCCTGATCAAATGGTGCGCAGCCAAACACATCTACGTAATTCTCGATTTGCATGCTGCTCCCGGCGGTCAGGGGCGTGATGCGAACATCAGCGACTATAATCCTGCAAAACCTTCCCTTTGGGAAAGTGAAGCAAACAAACAAAAGACCATCGCATTGTGGAGAAAACTTGCTGAACGCTATGTGAACGAACCCTGGGTCGGAGGATATGACCTCATCAATGAAACAAACTGGAGTTTTACTGCCGGAGGTAATGTAAATGGCTGTTCTGAAACATCAAATGCCCCTTTGCACCAGCTACTTGTCAACATCACCAATGCCATACGCGAAGTTGATAAGACCCACATGGTCATTATTGAAGGCAACTGCTGGGGCGGCAATTACAATGGTATTTTGCCTGTATGGGATAACAATATGGTGGTGAGTTTTCATAAATATTGGAATAATAATGACCAGGGTTCCATTCAGGGAATGTTGAATATAAGGGATCAGAATAACGTCCCGCTCTGGCTGGGCGAATCAGGCGAAAATTCAAATACCTGGTTCACTGAAGCCATTCAGCTTGCGGAGAAAAATAAGATCGGATGGGCCTGGTGGCCGCTCAAAAAAGTTAATTCTGTGGTGAACCCATTGACCATTCAGAAAAATCCGGAATACGAAACATTGCTCAATTACTGGAAAAACGGAGGAATCGCACCCTCTGCGAATTTTGCATTCAACGCCTTAATGAAGCTGGCGGACAATGCAAAAGCAGAAAACTGTATTTACAGGAAAGACGTCATTGATGCCTTGTTCAGACAGGTGAATGATTCAACTACTAAGCCTTTTGGCCTGAATAAAATACCAGGTATAATTCATGCTGTTGATTATGACTTAGGCAGGAACAACAAGGCTTATTTTGACACGGAAGTTGCGGACTATCATGGGAGTACCGGGACCTATGTTGCATGGAACAAAGGATACACCTATAGAAACGATGGCGTTGATATCGAGAAATCAACAGATGCTGATCCCGGCTCAAATGGATTCGATGTAGGCTGGACGGCCGACAAGGAGTGGATGCAATACACCGCAACTGTCGACTCCAGTGCGGCCTATGATGTGGTGGTACATTACGCCTGTTTAGGTTCCGGGTCAGTCGTCGGGCTCAGCGCCAATGATGCAGCTGTTTCCGGTTCACTAGCACTTCCTGCAACGGGAGGAGTTCAAACCTGGAGCAACTTTACCATCAACAATGTTATTCTTTACAAGGGCCAACAGAAATTGAAACTTACCTTTGAGAAAGGCGGGCTTAATTTTGGATACCTTAAATTCACTATCAGTAAGCCGATAAGCGATGTAGCTATGCAGGCTATGTCAGCTGAGACCCATCAGCAAGGTGAATTCATATATGTTAATTTTAATAAAAAACTTTTAGCATCAACAGTTGGGGCAGCAGGATTTACCTGCACGGTAAATGGAACCCTGGTGAACATTACCAGTCTGAGCATGAATACCGGCAATCCTCTTCAAATAAAACTCGCGCTGGCGCAGCAAATCTCTGATGTTGACGATATAAAACTAAATTATACCGGCACCCTGGTCAAAGCCATTGATGGAAGAGTGCTGGAAAGCTTCACCAATCTGCGGGTCACAAACAATCTGCCGGTCCTCCTGCAGATTCCCGGTAAAATAGAAGCTGAAGCTTTTAGCGTTAATATAGGATTAGCACTGGAGAATACGACAGATGCCGGCGGTGGTCAGAATATCGGATACACGCATGCAGGTGATTACCTGGACTATCCAATCAGGGTTGCAGGTTCAGGCATATATAACATGGTTGTCCGCGTGGCTTGCATGAGCAGCGCCGGAAGAATTGAAGTTCAGCAACTGAATGACCATAACGTTGTGCTCAATTCAGTAACTATTAACATTCCGGTTACCGGAGGATGGCAGACATGGCAAAGTGTGAATACCGAAATAAACCTGACCGGGGGCCCCGGCACACTGCGGGTTAAAATTCTTCAACCCGAATTCAATCTGAATTGGTACAAGTTTGAACTCGTGCAAGGTATCATGGAATTGGACCGACAGGGAATGAACATCTACCCTAATCCTGCCAGTGAAGAACTTACTATTGAAATACCTGAATCTTCAGGAAAACAAAAAACAATTTATTTCCGGGCCTTGAACGGCACCCTCATCAAAACTGCTGCTTTGTCCGGAGCAATAGCACAAACCATTTCCGTGCGCGATCTGCCTGCAGGGTTTTATATTGCCGATGTTGAGATGTCAGGTACTAAATGGCGGAGGAAATTAGTTATACTTTAAACATGATAGCGAAAACGACTATTAACGTTAGATTGCTTAAAAAGAACAAAACCATGAACATGAAACTTAAAATATGGATGCTTGCAGGCATGTTGTTGCTTGCAGGTTTGACGTCCGTTTATGGCTGCAAGAAAAAGGCTAATCCAGCTCCGGCAGATAATAAAGGCAATGAATGGGTAAAGACTGATGTCACTTTCTGGCTGACCAATCCGGACAAATCAGCATTGTTGAAAAGACAAAATATTGCCTTGCTTTTTAACCCCGCCACCAACAATTTTCCCACGATTATCGTTGACTCCGCACAGCGCTATCAGACCATGGATGGCTTTGGTTTCGCCATGACCGGAGGTAGTGCCTTTCTCATCAATAAGCTACCGGCTGCAGCGCGTAATGCGTTGGTGAGGGAACTTTTCGCTAACGACACGGCCTGCATTGGTCTAAGCTACCTGCGCGTCAGCATCGGAGCTTCCGACCTGGATGCTGCGGTCTTTTCATATGATGACATGCCCGCAGGCCAGACAGACAATGAACTGACGCACTTTAGCCTCGACAAGGACAGATCTGACCTCATTCCGTTATTGAAGCTGGCGCTCCTGCAAAATCCGGGCATTAAAATCATGGGATCGCCATGGTCCGCTCCTACGTGGATGAAAAGCAACAAAAGTTCAATAGGTGGCAACCTGCTCCCGGAATATTATGATGCCTATGCCCGTTATTTTGTTAAATATATCCAGGGAATGCAGGCAGAAGGGATCCGGATTGATGCCATCACCATTCAGAATGAGCCACTGAATCCCAACAATAACCCCAGCATGTACATGTCCTCGGCAGAGCAGCTGGATTTTGTAAAAAATAATTTAGGTCCGGCTTTCAAATCAGCCAACCTGACGACAAAAATCATTCTCTATGATCATAATTGTGATCATCCGGAATACCCTATCAATATCCTTAACGATGCCGCTGCCCGGCCCTTTATCGACGGATCCGCATTTCACCTTTATGGCGGGGAAATCGACGCATTATCCCAGGTTCATGCAGCCTATCCTGAAAAGAACATCTATTTTACCGAACAATGGGTAGGCGGTCCGGGCGAATTTGCAGGTAACCTGCGCTGGCACGTTAAAAATTTAATTATCGGTGCCCCCGGCAACTGGAGTAAAAATGTAATCGAATGGAACCTGGCATCCGATCCTACATACAGCCCGCATACGCCCGGAGGATGCACCCAATGCGAAGGAGCCGTTACCATCAGTTCTGCCGTTACGCGCAATGTATCGTATTACATCATGGCGCATGCATCTAAATTTGTACCCGCAGGCTCAGTCAGAATAAGCTCCACCCTGCCTTCTGATCTGCAGAATGTTGCCTACCAGACTCCAGATGGCAAGAAGGTGCTGATCGTTCTGAATGACAAGGACCAGGTTCAATCATTCAATATCAAATTCAAGGGGAAAATGGTAACCACAAAATTAAACGCCGGCGCTGTTGCTACTTTTGCATGGTGAACGCGGCACATAAACTATACATTGCGTAAGAATGAAAGGTTCTGTTTATGAAAAATCTTAGCTGTTCGGTAAAATAATTATATAACACGCTGAGAACATTGGTATAATTGCGTCCCTGGGGGGACTTTTACTTTCGGAGGTTTAATTTATTCTACCCATATTAAGTCCCTAACGGGACTGCCCCGTAGGGGCATAATATGGCAGAAAAGGGCATATAGAAATCAAAAAATTCCCGTCAGGGACGAAATATAAATTTATCGGACCAGCGTGATTCAACATCATACATTTAACATAAAAATTTAAAATAAATCAGATGAGCAAAATGATTTTTTTAACGGGATTCTGCATGCTGCTGGCAGCAGGTCCGCTGTTAGCGCAAAAAACAATGAATAAACCTTCGCATACAACCGGTAAAAAGGTAATTGTATACACAACCGCCGACAATTCAAAGTACAGGCTGACCATCACCGACACTTTGAAATTTACGGCGTTTGCACAGCCACTGGAAACAGAACCTTGCGTGTTTGTTGATCCGACAAAGACCTTCCAGACATTTGTAGGCATTGGTGCTGCATTGACCGATGCATCAGCCGAAACCTTTGCCAAACTGCCAAAAGACAAACAACAGGAATTTTTACAGCAATATTTTGATCCGGAAAAAGGGATAGGATATACGCTGGCGAGAACGAATATCAATAGTTGCGACTTTTCGAGCGGCAGTTATACCTATGTAAACGACAATGATGCCAGTTTAAAAACATTCAGTGTGGCACATGATAAGCAATACCGTATTCCCTTCATTAAACAGGCCATTGCGGTAGCCGGCGGAAAGCTCAGGTTGTATGCAAGCCCATGGAGCCCTCCGGCCTGGATGAAGACGAACAACGATATGCTGCATGGTGGAAAACTTAAACCGGAATTTTACCAGAGCTGGGCAAATTATTATGTAAAGTTTATCAATGCCTACCAGGCAGAAGGCATACCCGTGTGGGGTATTAGTGTTCAAAATGAACCCATGGCAACACAAAAATGGGAATCCTGCCTTTATACGGCCGAAGATGAACGCGATTTTATCAAGAAATATATCGGGCCAACCTTGCAGAAGGCAGGACTGGGAACCAAAAGGATTATTGCCTGGGATCACAACCGTGACCTGATGTTTCAGCGTGCCAGCACCATCCTGGATGATCCTGAAGCCGCAAAATATGTGTGGGGTATCGGCTTCCACTGGTATGAGAGCTGGACCGGCGGCGGAAATATTTATGATAATGTGAAACGTGTGGCAGAAACTTATCCAAAAACGAACCTCATCTTTACGGAAGGCTGTGCCGAAAGTTACGACTTCAGCAAGATGGAAGAATGGAAATGGGGTGAGAAATACGGGCTCTCCATGATAAACGACTTTAACAACGGTACCTGTGCCTGGACCGACTGGAATATACTGCTGGATGAAACCGGCGGCCCCAACCATGTGGAGAACTTTTGTTTTGCTCCCGTTCATGCTGATACGCATACCGGACAGATCTATTATCTGAATTCATTTTATTACATAGGCCATTTCTCGAAGTTCATCCGTCCAGGTGCCAAAAGGATCATTAGTTCGCCAAGCCGCGGACAGCTGATTTCTACAGCATTCCTCAACACAGATGGAACAATTGCCGTAGTGGTCATGAACCAGAGCAGTGATAAAATTCCTTATCGCCTATGGATCAAAGGTATGGCTGCCCAAACCACCAGCCTGCCGCATTCAATCCAGACATTGGTTATCGAATAACAACATTTATTGATTGATGCGGGCGAAAGCAGCCCATACCAATTCATTCAGCATGCCGTCGTGAAACTTGTTTGCATCTCCTGTGAACCTGGTTTATGACGGCACTCTTTTTACAGTGCTTTTAATCAAATAATCCGCAAACCGTTCAGAAACGTTTTTTATCCGGAAAATGAACCGCAATGCATTATGATTGTTATAATTATATTCCCATCAAACAAGTTCACTTACCCCGGAATTTCCGGATTGAATGCCGGTGGTAAAAGCTAAACAACTCAACTCCTGGTTAGATGTTATATATGATCTGACCGGAAAATCATTTTATGATGAAAAAAATCCTGATCCTGCTGGCGCATCCAAAATTCGAATTATCGAAGGTAAACAAGGTGTTGATCGACAGTGTCAAAAACCTCGAATCAGTTACCATCAATGATCTTTACCAGCATTACCCGGATTTTAATATTGACCTGGAAAAAGAAAAGCAGTTACTGAGCGAACATGATATCATTATATGGCATCACCCTTTTTATTGGTATAGCTGCCCTCCCCTGCTCAAGCAATGGATTGACCTTGTATTGGAGATCGGATGGGCCTATGGACCCACCGGGAATGCCCTGCGCGGAAAATATGTCTTTAATGCCATCACATCAGGGGGATCAGCTGAAGCATATCAGAAAGACGGAAGGAACAAGTTTACGCTCAGGGAGTATTTAATTCCCTTTGAGCAAACGGCAAATCTTTGTAAAATGAATTATTTGCCCCCTTTTGCCGTGCAGGGAACACATTATATAACAGCAACGGATTTGCAGGAGCAGGCCCGGCGGTATGTCAGCCTGGTTCAATTTCTTAGCAATGATCCGGTTATCCCTGAGAACCTTTTTCACCTGGAATTATTGAATCATTATTATACAGCATAACCATGGGAGGCGGATTTTTATTTCAGGCGATCATATACCTGGCTGCAGCCGTGATCTGCGTGCCATTGGCAAAGCGATTAGGAATGGGATCGGTACTTGGATACCTGATCGCCGGGATTCTAATCGGTCCATACGTGCTTGGCTTCATTGGGGAAGAAGGTGCGGATATCATGCACTTTGCGGAATTCGGCGTAGTCATGATGCTCTTCCTCATCGGCCTTGAACTGGAGCCGGCAAAACTCTGGAAAATGCGTGTGATGATCACGGGCGTTGGTTTATCGCAGGTGGTGCTTTCATCAACCATATTCTTTTTGATTGCACTGGCTTTTAAGTTAAGCTGGCAATCTTCCCTGGCCATTGGTCTTTCACTGTCGCTTTCTTCCACGGCTATTGTATTGCAATCGCTTAAAGAAAAGAACCAGCTGGGAACTGTTTCAGGTCAACATTCCTTTTCCGTACTTCTGCTTCAGGACATTGCCATTATTCCCATCCTGGCTGTTCTTCCCCTTTTGGCAGTCGTATCAACTATGGATTCCTCTTCAGAAAGCCGGGGAATGCTGAGCGGCTATGCCGGATGGGTGCAGACGCTTTCACTGATAGGCGCAGTGTCCCTGGTTATACTCATTGGCAGGTACGCCATCGTTCCTTTGTTGCGGATTATTGCCAGAACAGGTTTAAGAGAGTTGTTTACGGCTTCTGCCTTGCTGATTGTCGTTGGTATTGCATTTCTGATGGGAATGGTAGGCCTGAGCCCTGCCCTGGGCACCTTCCTGGCCGGAGTTATTCTTGCTAACAGTGAATTCAAGCATGAGCTGGAAACTGACCTTGATCCTTTCAAAGGGTTATTGCTAGGCCTGTTTTTCATAGCCGTAGGCGCCTCTATCAATTTCGGGCTTATCGCTGATAAGGCCACACTGATTTTATCCATCACGGTTGGGATTATCCTCATAAAAACCTTGGTATTGCTGATAATCGGAAAAATCTCCAAACTCTCCTCCGATCAGAACCTGGTATTTGCCATTGGTCTGTCACAAGTCGGTGAATTTGCCTTTGTGACATTTGCTTTTGCCCGTCAGCTCAATATTCTTGTCGAAGCTGATTCAGACATGCTGATGGCTGTTGTGGCCCTGAGCATGACGGTCACACCTGTCATGATCCTGGCACTCGAAAAGTTAATATTGCCTGGGATGAGTGTAAAAAGGCAAGATGTAAAACCTGATGATGTTATTGAAGAAAAAAACAAGGTGATCATCGCAGGATTTTCAGATTTCGGTAGTACCATTGGCCGTTTTCTGAGAGCTAACGGTGTAAATGCCACAATCCTCGATCACGATTCCGACAGGGTTGATTTCTTAAGGAAATTAGGATTCAAAGTATATTTTGGCGATGCCACACGTGCCGACCTGCTGGCTTCGGCGGGTGCTGCGGATGCAACAATTCTTATCTCAGCCATTGATTCTCCCGATGTCAATCTGCAGCTCGTAGAAACAGTTAAGAAACATTTTCCTCATCTGGAACTGATGATGCGTGCCGATAACCGGATAGATGCCTATGAATTATCGGAAAACAAAGTTGAAAATATCTACCGTGAATACCTGGATTCTTCCATCCGCCTGAGCAAAGATGTACTGATTAAACTGGGACACAGGGCACATACTGTTCACCGTGCAGCTCAAAGTTTCTTTAAATATGACGAGGATGCCCTGAAAGATCTGGCAAAAGTCAAGCATCAAAGTAAAGAATACATTTCACTTACAAGGTTAAATATAGCGATGCAGGAGAAACTGCTTTCGGCCGAAGTCGGTAAAAATTTTTCGCTCAATGACCACGCCTGGGACAGTGAATCCATTAAGGAGGCAATAACGCCAAAAGCATAGATCTTATAGCTATGCTTTCCCAAAACCCCTTCCCACAGTCCAATGTACCCGTTTTAGATGTCCTTATTTGATTGTTAACTTATTGTTATTTTTAATCAATTCCGCTGGTTCTTCTCCCCAAAATAAATTCCGTCGCATCCACATGCTGCTATTTTGATTACTTTTGTACGACTAATATTTACACGGAGCACAAAATCATACGATGAGTTTATCCTTTGAACCAAACGACGACGACACCATCGGCCCACTAATGGCCAGGCTTGAGAAGATGCTTGAAGGAGACGGATATTCCTTCTTTGATGTCGAAGAGTTTGAAGATCTTATAGAATTCCAGTTTTTTTTCGGCGATCTTGAACGAGCCGAGAAAACAATTGCCCTTGCATTGGAACAGCACCCCTCCACCATGAGCCTGCTGGTGAAACAGGCGCAGCTTTTGCTTTGGACCGACAAAGGCGAAAATGCCCTTAATCTGCTTTCTACAGTTGAAGCGATAGACCCCCGCAATGCAGATATTTTCCGCACCCGCGGAGCGATTTACAGCCAGATGAACCGCCACGACGATGCCATAGAAGAATTAAACAAGGCTGCAGAAGCTGATGAATCAGAAGATGTTGGCATGATTTACATGGAAATTGCCAATGAATACATGACCTTATGCCAATATGAAAAAGCCATCGAGCATTTCCACCTGGCCATTACCAATGATTTTGCAATGGACAATGTACTTACCGAATTGAGCGTTTGTTACGATTTGGGTAACCGCCTCGATGAAGGTATTGCATACTTTGAAGAATTCATCAACGAAAACCCATATAACGCCGATGCATGGCTTAGTCTCGGGCTGCTGCTTTACAGGCTCGAGCTTTATGAAAAAGCCATAGAAGCTCATGATTACGCCCTTGCTATAGATCCATTTTACGTGGCAGCCCTGCTGAACAAAGCCAATGCCTACTTTGCCATGGGCCGCTTCTTTCATGCCATACGCATTTATAAGGAAGCATTCGAAATGGAAGAACCTGAAGCCATGTCGGTTTACTGCATGGGCGAATGTTATGAGAAACTCGAAAAATATCCTCAGGCGATAGAGAATTACAAAAAAGCCATTGAACTCGATGAACTGCTATCGGATGCATGGGTTGGAATTGGTGTTTGCCTGAGCGAACAGGCCAATTATGAAGGTGCCTTGCGTCATATACACCGCGCCATTGAAATTGAGCCTGCCAATGCAGAGTTTTGGTTTATCCTTGCCGATACACAATTGAGTGCAGGACTGATCGATGAAGCCACCGTCTCTTTCCGCAAAGTTGCTGATATGGAACCCGATAATGCCGATATCTGGCTCGAATTTTCACATCTCTATGCAGAGCAGGAAGATTACGCATCTGCCATTGATATTCTGAATGAGGGCATTGTACTGCAGCCCGATAATTCCGCACATTATTACAGGCTTGTGTGTTATCTGCATTGCATGGGCAAGCGAAAAGAATCCCTGCTGGTGCTTAGCCACGCGCTGCAAACATGCTACGACAATTATACCCTGATGTTCGAATATGCGCCAAAGCTTAATGAAGATCCTGAATATATCAACCTGGTAGAACTCTATAAGCCTGCCAATGATCAACCCCTTTTGCCGCTTTGAAACGATTGAGCAACGGAAAGAACACCCTGAACCTCTTAATTACTTTATCCTGATAATACATATAACCGCCTTCCTATGCTTGAGTTCTTCCGCTTCATGATTGATTTTGTGTTGCATATTGATAAACACCTGCTTGAAATTGTTACCAATTACCAAACATGGACGTATCTCATTCTTTTCGTCATTATTTTCTGTGAAACAGGATTAGTGGTTACACCTTTCCTGCCGGGCGATTCACTCATTTTTGCGGCTGGGGCCCTGTCAGCCATGCCAACAAATCCACTTCACCTGCCGTTGCTGATCCTTATTTTATGCACTGCTGCATTCACCGGCGATAACACGAATTATTTTATTGGCAGGTTCCTGGGGCAAAAAGTCTATGAAAAGAATTACAAACTTATCAGGCGTAAATACCTCGACAAAACACAAACTTTTTATGAGAAACATGGAGGGAAAACCCTGATCATTGCCAGGTTTATGCCTTTCGTGCGCACCTTTGCCCCTTTTGTAGCCGGCGTCGGAAAAATGCGTTATCCACGCTTCCTGATGTTCAGCATTGCCGGTAACCTATTGTGGGTAAACATCTTTGCCATTGCAGGCTATCTGTTTGCCAACAATTCATTCGTAAAGAATAATTTCTCGTTGGTCATAATAGGTATAATTATGATCTCGGTAGTTCCTCCGATTGTCACCTTCATCAAACATAAGTTCTCCCGTGCATGACCAGTTTTGGCCTGATTGGATTTCCGGTTGTTCAATCATTTTCCGTTGCCTATTTCACCTCCCTGTTTGAGGCGGAAGACTTAAAAGATTTTGATTACCGTCTCTTTCCGCTGCACGACATTTCCGGCTTATCAGCCCTTGTCGAAAAAAACACTTCCCTTTGTGGGCTAAATGTTACGATTCCACATAAAGTTTCCGTAATCCCACTGCTCCATAAGCTGGATGCCACAGCCACAGCCGTTGGTGCTGTTAATACAATTGCAATTGTTCGTCAGCACAATGATATTTTGCTGGAAGGCTATAACACGGATGTGACCGGATTTGAACAATCGCTGCTGCCGCTGCTGAAACCCTGGCATAAGCGCGCGCTGGTACTTGGAACAGGCGGAGCCTCTAAAGCAGTAGCTTATGTGCTCCATAAAAACAATATCCCGTTTACCTTTATTTCGCGAAATCCCAAAAGCCAGGATCAACTCACCTATGAAGACATTACAGGTGATTTACTTTCTGCGCACAACATCATTATTAATACCACGCCCCTTGGAAAGTTTCCGCTTACATCCACTTTTCCGGCTTTGCCCTATCACCTTATCACTCCTGATCATCTACTCTACGATCTGAATTATAATCCCGCGATAACGCGATTTCTTGAATTTGGCGCTGCCCGGGGCGCAAAGGTAAAGGGCGGCCTCCAGATGTTACACCTCCAGGCTGAAGCTTCATGGGCTATCTGGAAAAATCATTTGCGTTCCCAACTTAAATAGTCTTTCCTGCAATGAAAATGCAATTCAAATATGCGGTTCATCTTTAATTATTCACGGAAATTGTAACTTAGCCGCGCAGCACCTCTTTTGGCGCCATAAACCTGATTTAACAAAAAGACCATGAGCCGACCGATAAAAAGTCTTGACCACGAGGAGATCAAAAGGATTCTCAACCGGACTGATCATAGGGTGATCTTCGAAAAAACCAATATTATCCCCGATGAAGGTGAACTCTTCCAGGAGCTAAAGGAATATGTGGATTATGCGTCCATCGGAACCAAAGCCGTACTCGGTGTTGACATTTATCAATACAGTACTTACGGGGAATTTGAACAGACACTCATTCCTTTCCTTTTCAAAACAATTTTAAGAACAACCATTGATGCTTGTCTTGCAAATCACAGGTATATTTTCCAGAAGTATACACCGGAAATGATCGAGGATCGGTTTATCAGCACCGGTGATGGCGGATTCTTCATTTTCGACACACCACTGCATGCATTACTTTTTGCCTGTAACTTCTCGGTGGTGCTCAGAATTTACAATGCTTACCATTTTTTTCCGCGATTGCGCAAAATCATCGGAGGTATCAGCGTTCGTTTTGCACTTACCCAGGATAAACTCTATTCATACGACAATAATTTCTATGGCCGTGCAATTATAAACAATGCACGCATATTATCGAAGGATATACTTAACCGCTGCCTGATCGATGAAAATGTATATAGTTGGTTCACACTGAATATGGATGGCATTGAAAACCTCCAGGTGCTGACCATCGAGGACATCAGGAATATTCATGAATTCAGCACGTATTATGATAGCAGCCTGCTTGATAGTTATGAGGATGAAGTATTCAGCAGGGAGTCTTCCAGGCGCCAGGGGATCATCAATTCGGATATCCTGAAGATAGGCAAGATCCGCGCTAAAGAAACAGATATGAATATATACAACCTTCATTTGCAGGTGATGATGCACCTTGTGAATGATGACGATCCTGAACAAACTAAAATTGTTACAGTGAGTCTGGGGAATCTCAACACCTCCGGCATATAGCCCCAAATCATCCCGCAATCAAACAAACAGAGGCTGTCTTATCGTTATAAGACAGCCTCTTGCTTTTGAATGCCAATGAACCCTTTTCTAAGAACCCATATCTTGTTTTATTTTCATATGTTATTATTTATTTTTTACCGGTCATATGGAATTACTCCTGTCTTGATTTTATTTTTAAAGATATTCGTGAGCATAAGCTTCGCCATGATATAGCATATTATCATATCAATTGTTGATTTCACAATCATGGCTATTTCATGTCCGTAAAAAAACCATAAAAGTATCTTTGTTTAATCATTTACATATTAAGGTAAACATTATAGCGGTTTTGCTGTTTTAAATGTTAAACTTTACAATGCAAAGAATTGAACGAAAACAGTTCCTGCCCATCACGGTTCAGGAAGCCTGGGCATTTTTTTCCGCCCCTTCAAATTTGTCCAGAATAACCCCGCCTGGTATGGGTTTTCGGATTACAACACCAACTCTTTATGATGCAGTTTACCCGGGAATGATCATAGCATATATCGTAAAACCAGTACTTTCAATACCTGTGTGTTGGGTAACTGAAATTACCCATGTAAAGGAATTGGCGTATTTCGTCGACGACCAGCGTATCGGCCCCTATAAACTCTGGCATCATCAGCATTTCTTCAACAAAGTTAAAGATGGCGTAGAAATGACAGATATCATTCACTACCAGGCTCCGTTTGGAATAATCGGGAGGCTGGCTGAACGGCTCTTTATCAATAAAAAGGTAAAATCCATCTTTGATTACCGCAACCATGTGCTTGAGGAAATGTTTCCTTCAAAGGCAATCAATATTTGACCTTGTATTGAATATCCTGAGGCAGAAGCAGCGAAAGACAATTTTACACAACCTGAATCCAATCAGCATAGTAAGTTTCATGCGTGTCAAAATGTTAGCCTTTCCTGTGTTGAACAATAAACCGCATAAATTGTTATTTTTACAATAGCAGAAAGAGGTATAAAGACTTGCTGCATTATCTCAACATCCCGTTCATGTCTCACTACTATTCATTAGGTGCTATCCCCCCTAAACGCCATACACAATTCGTGAAACCCGGTGGAGGGATGTATTCGGAACAGCTGATCTCAACTGAAGGCTTTTCTGATGCCTATTCTCTTTCCTATCATCTTTATCCGCCAACAATGGTAAGCCATATAGAAGATGCTTACGCTATGGCACCCGATATCGCACTGGAGAACAATATGCAGCACCGCAGTTTCCAGGGATTCAGCATAAAACCTGCAGATGATTACCTGCAGAGCCGGGTACCGGTATTGGTGAACAGCGATCTATATATTGAATTGTCAGCTCCCCGGAAGTCGATGAAGGATTATTTTTTCAAGAACTCCGATGCTCATGAGCTCATCTTTGTCCACAAGGGCGAAGGCATATTGCATACGATGTTCGGGCAGATCGCTTTCGGCTATGGCGATCATGTTATCATTCCAAGAGGCGTAACTTATCAGATTGAATTTAAAACAACCGATAACCGCCTGCTGATCGTTCAATCCTTTTCACCAATCGGGTTCCCTAAAAAATACATCAACAAAGCAGGGCAACTGGCAGAGCATGCGCCATACTGCGAACGCGATTTGCGTAAGCCCACCAACCTTGAGACACATGATGAAAAGGGCGACTTCAGGGTTCTGATCAAGAAAAACGACCAGATTTTCCCATATCATTACACTTCCCATCCTTTTGATGTCATAGGCTGGGATGGATTCCAATATCCGTTTGTATTTTCAATTCATGACTTCGAGCCCATTACAGGCCGTATCCACCAACCTCCGCCAGTGCATCAGACCTTCGAAGCGCATAATTTCGTGATGTGCGCCTTTGTTCCCCGCCTGTTTGACTATCATCCCCTGTCTGTTCCCGTTCCCTATAACCATAGTAATGTTGATTCGGATGAAGTGTTGTATTATGTAGATGGTGATTTTATGAGCCGCAAGCATGTTGAGAAGGGGCAGATTACCTTGCATCCTATTGGCATACCCCATGGACCACATCCCGGAACTGTGCAGAAGAGCCTTGGCGCTAAGGAGACAAAGGAACTTGCCGTTATGATCGACACTTTTCGTCCGCTCAAACTCACCCGCCAGGCTTTCGAAATTGAAGACCAGGATTATTACCGTTCATGGATCGGTTGAAGAAGTGCCTAGAGTGCCTGGAGTGCCTGGAGTGCCTGGAGTTGGTTTTCTAATACAGTTTATGTTAGGATAGTGTGCACATTTTTTTTATATCGAACCTGTTGCCTATTACCAAATGCTGTTGCCTATTACCAAATGCCATTGCCTTTTGCCTATTGCCTTTATCCTTAATACGGAAATTTTATGAACGAATCACCCAACACAACTGAAGAATTCCTGCCTATCAATGGCACTGATTACGTTGAATTCTATGTTGGCAATGCCAAACAGGCAGCCTATTATTACCAGTCTGCATTTGGATTTCAGCCTTTGGCCTATGCCGGTCTGGAAACCGGTCAGAAAGAGCGGACTTCATATGTGCTGCAGCAGGATAAGATCCGTTTTGTATTTACGACTGCGCTCGTGGCTGATTCGCCCATTGCCGACCATGTAAAAAAACATGGTGATGGTGTAAAAGTAGTGGCCATGTGGGTCGACGATGCACGTCGCTCTTTTGATGAGACTGTTAAGCGCGGCGCCAGGCCATACCTGCAGCCACATGTTGAAACCGATGGACAGGGTCAGGTTGTACTTTCGGGCATTCACACATACGGCGACACGGTGCATGTTTTCGTGGAACGCAAAGACTACACGGGGCTGTTCCTCCCTGGCTATGTCAAATGGGAGCCGGCTTTCAGCACAACCGATACCGGCCTTAAATATGTTGACCACATGGTGGGCAATGTTGGCTGGGGAGAGATGAACACCTGGGTGAAATTTTATGCAGAAGTGATGGGCTTTTCTCAATTGGTTTCCTTTGATGATAAAGACATCTCCACCGAGTATACTGCCCTTATGAGTAAAGTAATGTCCAATGGAAACGGGAGGATAAAATTTCCGATTAACGAACCGGCCAAAGGGAGGAAGAAATCGCAGATCGAAGAATATTTAGACTTCTACGGAGGATCAGGGGTTCAGCATGTGGCTATGGCCACCGATAACATTATCAGCACTGTTGCTGAGCTCAAGCGCAGAGGCGTAGCGTTTCTATTAGTGCCCGATAGCTATTATGAAGATGTATTGAAACGCGTGGGCGCAATCGATGAAGACCTTAAGGAATTAAGAGCGCTTAACATCCTGATAGATCGCGATGATGAAGGCTACCTGCTCCAGATCTTTTCCAAACCTGTTGAAGACCGGCCCACTGTATTCTATGAGATCATACAGCGCAAAGGAGCGAAGTCATTTGGTAAAGGCAATTTTAAAGCACTCTTTGAATCCATTGAACGCGAGCAGGAGCTCCGCGGAACACTCTGAGATGACACAAACTAAAATGCAACTACAAACTCATTCATCCTGGCTCCACGTGCCGGAAGGAAGTGACTTTCCACTTCAGAATTTTCCATTGGGTATATTTTCCACTTCCGGAACTAAACCACGGGCCTGCAGCCGCCTGGGTGATTATGTAATCGACCTTGATGCACTGGCAAAGGCAGGCTACCTTGATGGCACCGGCATTATGGACTATGCTGTATTTTCCGGTCCGGTTCTTAATGATTTCATATCACTGGGAAAACCTGCGTGGAAAGCATTGCGCAACCGGCTGATCGAACTATTCAGTATTGAAAGCATGAGTCTTTCACATCGGGAAAACGCGCTGATTCCTGTTGCCCTTGCCGGCATGCACCTGCCACTGCAGATAGGCGATTATACCGATTTTTATTCGAGCATCGAACATGCCACCAACGTCGGCATGATGTTTCGTGACCCGGCTCAGGCGCTTCTACCCAACTGGAAACATCTTCCTGTTGGCTATCATGGCCGTTCTTCCTCTATCGTAATTTCCGGAACATCAGTTATACGCCCAAAAGGTCAGATAAAGCCTGCTGATGCCCCTTCCCCTGTTTTTTCACCTACACACCAGTTAGATTTTGAGCTTGAAACCGCTTTTGTGATAGGTCAAAACACCCCACTGGGAAGCAGTATTCCTGTGAATGAGGCTGAAGACAGCATTTTTGGCATACTTTTATTTAATGATCTATCAGCCAGGGATATACAAAGCTGGGAGTATGTGCCGCTAGGACCTTTCCTGGCGAAGAACTTCGCATCGGTCATTTCGCCCTGGATAGTTACCATGGAAGCTCTCGAGCCCTTCAGGGTAAAGGGACCTGACCAGGCCCCCCCGGTTCTGCCATACCTCCGTTCGGAAGGAGACCGCAATTTCGACATCCACCTCGAAGTGCTCATAGAAGCGCCAAAGCAGCAACCATTAAGTGTATGTAAATCCAATTTTAAGCACCTGTACTGGAACATGAGCCAGCAATTGGCACATCATACCGTGAACGGGTGCAATGTGAGGGTTGGTGATCTTTGTGGTTCCGGAACAATCAGTGGCCCCGACGCCGGGTCACAGGGTTCCATGCTGGAGATAACCTGGAGAGGCACAAAACCGATTCAAATGCCTGACGGAAGTGAGCGTAAATTTATCAACGACAATGATACAATCATTATGCGGGGCTTCTGCGAAAAAGACGGTTTGCATATTGGTTTTGGCGAAGTCCGTACCACTATTCTACCGGCAATTTAAAATAATGAATTTGCAACTCCTTTGTTAATGCGCATTAAGATTTACATATGATGCAGACCATCGATCCCAATCAAATTCCTTCCCGCCAGCTTCACAACATGCTGCTGGGTGTCATTGCGCCAAGGCCGATTGCCTTTGCCAGCACTATCGACCAGCACGGTAATCCAAACCTTTCTCCTTTCAGCTGTTTTAATGTTTTTGGTGTAAATCCTACCACGCTGATTTTTTCACCTTCAAGGCGCGGAAGAGACAACACCTTAAAAGACACTTTGCTCAATGTGATCGAAGTGCCTGAAGTCGTTATAAACGTAGTAACTTTTGATATGGTTCAGCAAGCCAGCCTGGCCAGCACTGAATATCCCCGGGGATCCAATGAATTCATCAAATCAGGATTCACCCAAATTCCTTCAGAAAAAATTCGGCCATTCCGTGTAAAAGAATCGCCGGCTCAGATTGAGTGCAAGGTGCGTCAGGTTATTGAAACCGGTAAAGGTGGGGGCTCAGCAAACCTCATTGTCTGTGAAGTAGTGGTGATGCACCTCAACGAAAATATATTCGATGAGAAAGGATTGATCGATCCTGATAAAATAAACCTGGTTGGCAGGATGGGCGGGAATTATTATGTGAAAGCCTCAGGAAGTGCCATTTTCACTGTACCCAAACCGAATGATAAGATGAGCCTGGGCATTGATGCCCTGCCGGAAGAGGTAAGAATGAGCCGCATACTTACCGGCAACGAACTTGCCCGCCTGGGTAGCCTTGAGCATTTCCCCACTGCAGTTGAGGTTGCAGCATATGCAAAATCAGATCTGGTTCGTCAGCTGCGGATCAAATGCGCCGGGGAACCTGAGCTGCTGATTCAGCAAGTGCATCTGCAGGTCAGGGAATTAATAGCCAAAGGTGAGATTATTGATGCCTTGAAACTAATACTTGCTGTTTAATTCTATTCAATAATCAGGGGACGAGGATTTTAATGCCATCATTGATAAGTTTATGCGTATCTGGATTCTCTGCAGCGGCTTGCTCAAGATGGCTTTTAACTTCTCCTGCAAGTGCCTGATGGTCATTCAATACAAGAATTTCGTATATCTCAAGGGCTAGCAGCCATTCGTCCGGAAATTTTTCAACTGCAATTTTCCACAGTTTTTCGATCAGGGCAGGCGTATAACCGTTTTCACGCATAGCCGCCACTTGTCGATACAGTTCATGCAGTATAACCGCGTTCTCAGCATGATGGATTTTATGCGTTTTCTCTTTTGGGACAGGGTAGTTCAGGCCAAAAGCACCGGCATCAGCAGGCCCTGCAAAAACTGAAACAATCTTCTCTCCTACGCCCATTTCATAAAGGCCCCATTCAGGAAGAAAGAGGGTTTGTTCACGAAGCGTCACCAGGCACTTATCAAAAGTCATCAGCACCAGTTTGCCTTCTTTTCGCGTGAGGGAATTTAACAGGCCGGCTACCTTCACTCCCGACTCAAATTCGAGTGTAACAGTTTGCCCGGTAAGAATCCCTGAACCGGCCAATTCGCCGTCGGAAAGAGATTCCAGCGATTCCGGATGGCCTTTCAGTTTACCCACCGGGGAACCATATCCTCCCCTGTGGTGGTCGCGGCCTTGTCCTGGTAAAATCTTATCCTTAAAACACAGCATAGCCGGTCCTAAAGTTCTGATGTATACTACTTCTTCTTTTGCAGAAAGCACCTGGCTGAATGTACCGCAAACCTGCAATCCCGAATTATAAACTGCAGTGGCTGTTGCACCGGAATCAACAGCCTTCTGCAATCCCTGAACACCACCTGTTCTGAGGGCCATGCCATTGGCAAATTCTTCCAGGACAGTCATGAGCCAGGCAAAATCGGGCGTAACAAAAAGGTGGGGTTGTTGCGTGGTGATGTCAAAATTGTAATGAACCGCTTGAAGTGAATAAGGTAACTTCTGCACCTGGGGTTTCAGGCAGTTAAAACTTTCGCCGATAGAAGACAGCAGACCAGCCCCATAGATTTTCGGTTTGTCAATTTCACCGACAAGGCCATATTCTACTGTCCACCAATGCAAATTGCGCAGTTGTGCCATTTCTGATGGCGTTTCCGATAGCTGCTCCAACCCGGATAATTCCTGCTCAGCGTTCCGGATATCAGCAGCAGGCGTATAAGGATCGGCCTTCAGGATTGAAAGATGGCGAATTGCTTCATAAATCCGGTAATCGCTTTGGGAAGAAAATGCTTTTGAACCGTAGTACCCGAACATCCGGAGATAGGCTGCATATTCGGCATCGGCTATGATAGGTGCATGGCCCGCTGCCTCATGGATGATGTCGGGGGCAGGTGTGTACAGAATTTGATTTACCGGGCGCATATCCGCAGCAATGACCAGTACATTGCAGGCCTGAAATTCCATGAATGCAGCAGGAGGAATGAATCCATCCACCGCAACTGCAGCCCACCCTATTTCGCTTAATATACGGTTCATTCCATACATATGCGGAATGGTGTCGATACTAATACCCGTACGTTTGAGTCCCTCCAGGTAAGAATGATGAGCCACTCCAGCCAGGTGTTTTACATTCTGACGCATTACATAGCGCCATACCGCGTGATCCTGTGCAGTATATTTACTGTAGGGCTGATCAATGACCAGGCTCATCAGGTGTTTGGGAAGTCTGTCGAGTACAGGGTTTGATTCCATGCGCGAATGTATTAGCTATATAACCAATTTTCGCCGTCAATGTTCTGATTGACGGCGAAAATTCATGGCGTTCCTGGAGATTGAAGTATTATCATATTACTGTCATCGTTCCATTGATCCGGTGTTCGATAATGATGTGCGGCTATTTCTTTGCGATGTTTTTGTTTTCTGCTCAATTAGCAAACTTCATTATTTCTCGGTTTTATCCATAAAGCCGAATCCCTGCCTGATTCCAAATCCTGCCCTCAGATAGGACCACGCACCGGTCGCTTTAATAATTAATTCATTTATATCATCTGTATCATTAGCACAAAGACGTTTAAGCCTAAAGAGATCCGTTTTTAGGGTATTATAACCATAATCCACAGTAATGCCACATTCGTAATTTGCTTTTTTGGCCAACTGAATATCCCTTTCCGAGTAATCTCCATTGGGATAGGAAATCGTGTTTATTTTAAATCCATATTCCTTTTCAAGTATTTCCTTCGAATAAAATATTTCTTCCCAGGCTTGCTCATCGCCACATTTAGGCAGGATCGGATGGAACAATGT
Organism: Bacteroidales bacterium; assembly: GCA_038246075.1. Taxonomy (GTDB): domain Bacteria; phylum Bacteroidota; class Bacteroidia; order Bacteroidales; family DASVHX01; genus DASVHX01. Next base: position 23,362 of record JBBRRV010000003.1, on the reverse strand, counting down.
ATGCGACTGAAAATTCACATATGGACTCATTTCCTCAATCTGCTTCTTTTGCAATGCTTGTGGAGTGTCATATTCCTTATCAGTTTCGAATCCGGTTTTAGAAAGAATTTCAAGTTTATCCTTGTTTGATTTTTTCTTCAATTTAGATTTAGAGATTCCGAAATTCTCAAGCAAAAACCAATAATGACGATTCGTGTTAATAATAGATGCACACAAAAAAATCGTAACAGGTATGTTTAACTTTTTTATAACCGGCAACATTTCATAATTCCTGACATGGCCGTCATCAAAAGTTATAATCATTGCTTTCTTAGGTAAAGGAGTTTGATTTTTTACTGCATTTATGAAATCATCTAAAGCAATAATATTATATTTTTTCGCCAGAAACGTAAATGTCTTTTCCGCTGATTCTTTGCTGATATCGTGAAACAGTAGAATAGTAACTTTATTACGCTGTATGATCTCTCTGAATAGAAAATGAATCCCTGAAAGCCTCAATAATCCGAATACGATTTTGCGCATTTTTAGATTTTTATTTTATTTTAAACGCCATTTTGTACCTGATTTCCTGCATCTGATAAAAAAGTCTGACTCCATATTCCTTTTTACAGCAGGTAGTCATATCATTATTCCGTTATCACTGAACCTATCTCATCATGTTAACACCGGTATAAACATTAGCGGCTAAAAGATTCTTGAAAAAGACGCACATGCTCCTGTGTGACATGATCCCAACTAAACAGGGACAACGCCCTTTCCCTTGACTTTTCAGCTTTCTTCAGCATCAGCGCATTCGAATTCAACAGACCTGTAAGCGTTATTCTTAATGAATCAGTGTCTCCTGCCTTAAAAAGTGTGGCCGTATCTGCCACAGCATATTTATTTTCTTTAATATCACTGCACAAAATTGGAGTGCCCATGCCCATCACATTGAGTATAACAGGTGAAAGACCTTCAACATCAGAGGGCTGAATATAACAATAGGCATTTTTCATCAGGCGCAAAGAATCATCACCATAAATGTAACCTGCAAAAATAATCCTGGAGTCTTTTGTTGATAGTAATTTTTGTTCATAATCCGAAGGATTTGGTGATCCTCCAACTAACACAAGTTTCTTATTGGTTTCCAGCATCTCAAAAACCGGTATGAGATAATGCAGGCCTTTGTCCGGAATAAACCTGCCAACAAATAAAAAATATTCATGCGCTTCGATACCAAGTTTTCTAAAAATCGACTCATCATCCTGTATATCAGGAACATCGCTACCAAAAGGAATGAAATCGAACTGCTTTCCATAACGTTTCTCAAAATACTCCCGGGCAAAAACATTGTCAAAAATAACTTTGTCAGGCAAATGAGCGGTTAAATAAGCTGATAATTTTAGATATACTTTCGCGTACCACGACCATTTCTCCCTGTTCCAGTCAATTCCATCCTGGCTGATAAACACCTTTTTTCCCGCCAACCGGAGAAATAAAGCCCAAATGCTGTTACCCCCATTCTGGATATGAACCACATCCGCAGTGTTCTTAAATATAATATGAAAAGTGCATTTAAAAGAATGAAACAATGTGTCAAATCCTTTTGCGGCGATGGTCGTAAAGTTTATCAGCCTTACGCCCTGGTATTCATCAGCTATCGGGCTTTGACCAGGATATAAACGGTTATATCCGGTTACCTGATGTCCTGCCTTAACAAGGCGGGGGAAAAGTTCTGATGCAAATTTATCAGCACCGGCACAACCCTCACGCATAGGCAGAGACCTGAAACCAAATGCAGCTATTCTTAATTTTTTATCCATAAATCCAGATAATCGTATTCATGCAAATGGGGCGGTTCTGTGATAAAGACCTAATCCGACTAATTTTACTTCCTTTTTAAAGTTTGTGACGCGATATGTTCGTTAAAATTGTTTTAGGCTATTCAGTATATACTCAGCGCTGAAACCTTAATAACTATCAGGTGTTTGGCAGAAACTTTCGCATGCACGCATTTCAGGCACAAGAGGGAAGTCACAATATTAATACAATTTCCTCAATTCTCCATTTCAACTCATTTTAGTTTATTTGTAGCTACTGATTCATAGTCATTTGCAATTGTTTGAGCAATAACATCCCAACTTATTTCTCGTGATCTTTTCTTTGCCCCGGTTTTAAGCTGTTCGAGAAGATCACTATCTACTGCCAGACGCTTCATGGCTTCATGAAACCCATTTATGCTTTCATCGGGCGATTTCATCGGAATTGTTATTCCGCATGATTCATTGATGGCGATACCCATTCCATTGATATCATGACAGATGACAGGAAGCCCCACTGAAAGAGCTTCAGGAATAACGCTTGAAGTAGCTTCCATCAGGCTTGTATGAACAAAGAAATCTGCCTGGCTCATTAAATCAAAAATTTCCTTATGCTGAACTTCCCTGATCCATTTAATATTTTTGAGTCCGAGTTCATCGGCCAGCTTATGTATTTCTGCCTCCAGCGGACCATTGCCGACTATTATAAATTCAATATTTTCTTTTGTAATTTTATCCTGCGCAAGGGCTTGTAATAAAATTGACGGAGCTTTTTTATCTGTTAATTTCCCACACCATATGCCAGTGACCATTGAATTGTTTTCTGATTTTGTTTTAGCACTTTCCGGCCGCAAATATGTGCCGACATCAAGTAATATTTTAACTTGTCCACTTGCTCTCTTTTTTAATCTATATGCATCAGCATTAGAAAAAGTGTAAATTACATTCGCCCGTTTATTTGCATTCCTGACTTTAGAAGAATAGTTGAATTGGTAAAAATTTGAAACTGAACGAATCCGCTCTAAAATTTTCGACTCCCAGGATAGTAGTTTGTAAAAATTTTTGGGCAAGGTCGTTGTCATGCCTGTTGGCCCCCAAAAAAAAGGGATATCCATTTTCCATAAATATCCTGGATTACGGAAAGATATTAAAGTCAATTGGTGTACGATATCGAAATTATTTATTTTATGCAGCCTTTTCGCTTCACGAAAAGCATCCTTTTGCCAGTAATTATAACCTGCATAAAATAACAGGGGTAAACCAACTGCGCTTAACTTCGAAAATATTGAATTAATGGAATAAATAAATTTGCTCAATCTGGAGTGATCTATATTTATTAGGGTAAGCCCGCTGATTGGCGCTGCAGTGAGAAAATACTCCTTTACGACCTCCACATAGCTGGTGGGTCTGAACTGGCTTCCGCTGGCATACAATACGGTTACATTATGGTACCTGGCCAGCCGTGTGACAATATTCCAGCCCACTGCACTCTCAGAGCCCTTGATAGGCGATAATTGATTTGCAACTATTAAAACATTTAATCTGTTACTTTGCATATAGTTCTGATTTTGAACAGCGTCATTATTGTTGTACAGTTTTACTATATATCCAGATAACCATTGTAATAATTGTCTAAATAATCTTTTAATGCCTCTCTCCAGTCGCGCATGATGTTCATTTTCCGGATGTTAAGTTTACGGTTAATCAGTCGCTCGCATAGCGGACGGTCAGCAAAATATTCTTTCTTGAAATGATCGGAGTTCACCGGAAGAATTTGTACTTTTTTTTCCAGTCCTAAAATTTTTATCATTTCCTGTGCCACCTCCAGTCTGCTGGTTTCACCTCCACATACCATATTATATAAACCCCAGTATTCCTTTTGTAGAAGTAGTTTAACATTTTTTGCAAAATCCTGTGTATAGGTTGGTGTGCCGTCCTTATCATTCACAATATATAATTCTTTTTTGCCAGCCTTTAGTTGCGCCATTATTTTCTGCACAAACTTCTTGTCTTTTGACGGACCTGAACCCATCATCCAGCCAGCTCTGCAAATAAGGTAACGAATGGAATTTTCAATTACATACCTTTCGCCGGCGTATTTCGCCCGTGCATAATGACCCAAAGGATTAGGCATATCCCAGTCATCATATTGCTCCTTTTTACCATCAAAAATGCCTGCCGTACTTATATAAAGCAAAGGAATATCCAGTTCATTGGAAATATATACAGCATTTTCCACACTTGTTGTATTGGTGAGATAAGTATCATCAACATGTTTTTCACAATACTCCAGATCGGTATATGCTCCAAGGTGAAACAAATAATCGGGCATAAATTCCTGTACATCCCTTTTATAGGCTTCCAAATCGCGGAAATCTAAAAAACTTAACCAGGTATCATTCACATCTTTATCTGTGCACCTGAGGATATAGTCATTTTTAAACTGTGTATAGAAAGCTTCTCCGAGCATTCCTCCGCATCCGGCAATATAAATTCGTTTCATGTATCTGTAATTTTTTATTTATAATCACATGGAATAGATTTTATGTTAATGAGCTAAAAAGGCTCACCAGTTTTTCGTAATGTTTTTCTTTTGAAAATTCATTATTTAATTTTTGAAAGCCATTTTCACCGAATTCCCTGGCTTTATCATTGTTTGCGAACATGTATTCAATTTTATTTTTCAGATCAAGGGAATCTTTGTGTTTAAACAATAAACCATTTTGTTCATGCGTCACAAGCTCTTTTAGACTGCCGATATCAGTGGCTATCACGGCTTTCTTATAGGCGAAACTTTCAAGAACAGCATTTGGGAAATTATCATAACATTCTGAAGGAAGAATGGTAAAGCAACATTTTTGCAAATAAACAGATAGCTCATTGAAATCCATTCTTCCCAGAAATGTAATATTATGTTTTTTGCCCTCCAGATAACGCATGATCTGAGTTTCATAATCAGAAGAGGAGAAGCCGATTATCTTCAAATGGTAGTCCGTGTCAATAAAAGCATCAACCAATGTACTAATTCCTTTTTCAGGATCAATTCTTCCGACAAACAGGGCAAAATTCAGATATTCCAATTGCACAATGTCACTTTTAAAGTTAAAAAATGTCGGGATGTGATATATTTTACGCGCAGGAATCCCATATTCCACATACTTCGTAATCGTAAATTTTGAGGGTATCACATAGGCGTCAACCTTATCCTGAATTTTCAACAAATCATGCAGCAAATAAGAAAAATATTTAAGTATGGAATAGGAGTAAGAGTCATGGAAACACTTGTCCTTTATTAAATGCCAACGGTCTTTTTTAATGCACTTTTCACATATTTCCTGTTTTCTTTTTTGGTGAAAATGATTTGTAGCACATATCATTCCGAAATCTGAAATCCTGACTACCAGCGGCAGGTGAAATTTTTTTGCAGCATCAAAGATGCTGGGGGAAATTTTATTCTCAAAGTATAAAACATACACCAAATCAGGTTTAACCTCCCTGATCAAAGCTGATAGTTTTCTTTTTGCTTCGAATGAATAAAATAATCTGCCAATTAAATGAACGATATCGCTAAAGTTGCTCTTTTTATACTCTCTGAAATACACTTCGTCGCCTTTCCCGATTGGTTCAAGGAAGTAATTATCGTAAGCTGAGGGTTCATTTAAATTGTGTTTGATGCTAAACGGAATTACCTGATGTCCATGTGACTCAAGTACATCTTTTATATTAAACATATAGCGTTCGGGACCACCTGAAATGAAATAACGAAGATTTACAAGAATAATTTTCATATGTTAATATTCATTGTTCATGGGTCATATGGAATTACGCACATCACCATCTGATTTTTATAGGTGTTCGCTAGTTAAAGCTTCGATTGCAGTAAGGTTGGAATTATACATTGCTGTATAACTATTTACCATTTTCTCAATTGAAAATTTTTCGCAGATCGTTTTTTTTCCCAAAGCGCCCATCCTATCACGTAATTCTTTATCATTTAATAAAACTTCAATTTTTTCGACGAGCTCTGCAGGGTCTGATTGGCGTAATAAATATCCTGTCTTCTGATCTACCACTATCTCATTAGTGCCTCCTCCGTCGGTAGCAATCACAGGCTTTCCCAATGCCATGTACTCAAGGATTGAATTTGATATGGCTTCTGTATAAGTACACAAAACACATATATCCATAATATTAATGAATGATTCTATTCCGGTTCTCTCCCCTAATAATCGGAAATGTTCCAGGTTTCCATTTTTGATCAGGTTGATGGATTGGGAGGATTCAGTATCTCTCCCGATGGCTATAAAAGTGATGTCATGACCTTTCTCCAGTAGTATTTGGGCTGCATGATAATATGTTCTGTAATCTTTCTTTAATGAAAAAGTAGCTACCATTCCAATAACATATTTGGAACTGATATTAAGAAGTTTTCTCATCTCGCCCGCATGCGTGAGATTATTTAGTCTGTCAAAGTTAAATCCGTTATAAATGCAGTAACTCTTTTTCTCCGGCGCATTATAGGCCGACAGTCCTGCCAGGGAGTTTCCGACTATTACATTAGAAAACATAAAAGTCAATTTTGCATAGTTCCAGTTTTTGTGAAATATATTCATGTTTTCCGGGGCATTGGTGATCATACCGTTTAGTAACTTTATACCCAGTAATTTACAGGGGGGTATCATATAAACAGCAGTCATGCCATCCCAGCAATGAACGAAGTCAGGTCTGAATGATTTGCAAATTCCATAAAATTGAATAAATACAAGCGGGTCCTTTTTAATTTTTCTTGAGATAAAATGTATTTTTATTCCAAGATCAAGAACTTCTTTATAATGGATGTTCTTATCCATAATAATAAGCTCAAAATGAATGTCTTTATTCAATTTGAGCATTTTCATCAATTCAGTCAGTCTGCGCTCTTTCCCGCCAGATCCAAATCGGTCTATAGTAAAAAGAATTTTCATCTTTTATGCTGCATTTTTTAATGGTTGCAAATAGTACACTATACGACAATTTCCTGTTGACATGAAATTTTATATGTTGCACCCGTAATATCGCTGCACTTTGTTAACTGATTATCTCAACATTGCCTGTTCTGCTATAACCGTTCTTCAGAAAAGTGTAATAACCCCAGATGGTCGCTAAATCCCGCCATCCCGGAATTATGGGCTACTGATTTCTAACAGCCACTGATCAATACCCGTCTTTTCTTTCCATGCCAGACAGCACCTTTAATTCCTCATAAATCGTTCAGCTAAGCATGATTTAAGATATCAAATAATCTTTTGCCAGCATGATTGAAGTTGTGAATATCACGCACATAAGAAACCAGGTTTTCTTTATCGATATGAGCAGATGCATCAGATTCAACATATGCCTTCATTTTTTCTAAATCCCCATCGCAGCAAATTCCCAACTCATATTTGTCAAATACATTTCCGGGATTTACATTCAGTGATATTACCGGCACACCAGAGCCCCAGGCTTCTATAAATACATTTGGAAAGCCTTCAAAATAGGATGTATTGAGTAATGCCCTTGAATTTGAAATTAATTGCAAAGTTTCCGTATGGTTTTGCCTTCCCTTAATAATGACGTTTTCCATTTGGGCTAATTTCTCAAATATCGCTTTCGATTTGGGATCCTTAGCCCGACCAACAATCATAAAAGTGTGCTTTTTGTCACAGTTTTTGATGAGTTCATAAAGTTTATCCACACCCTTTAACAGGTTAACATCACCCACCTGAATAAAATAATCTCCGGAATTAACCCTGACTTCAGGTAAGGTACTTGTATCAATGATTTCAGGGAATATACTGACCTTTCCTTTTATGTGATTTGATCTGATTTTCTGACCTGAATGCTGTATCAATATATAATCTGATTTTTTTAAAAGATAATTGAACACAAGATCATTGGGCACAAATAATGTCAGATACCCTAATAAATCAAACCGCGGTTTATATGAATATTTGAATCTTTTGGCTGCACTGGATAAATCCAGATCCGAAGCAATGGCCAAAATGAGTTTTCCCCCTGTTTTCCTGGCAGCAAAATATGGAATAAGATGAAAATAATTACGCATTGTAATATAATAGAAGTCGGCTTTCTGTTCGGTAAATAATTTCCATAGTGCAGGAATTCGGTACCAAAACAACCGGATCCCCCTGAATCCTTTATTAAAATCAGGTACAGAAATCACGCTTACTCCATCCTCAGTAGTAAAACTCTCTTTCACATAAGGGTCGATGATCACAACTTCGTGACCGGCAATCGCCAATGCTTTTGCTCTGAGAGCTGTTTGCAATTCACCACCGCCCTTCGTACTTCCTTTTAGCGCAGCTGCAACATCACCCCAAAGACAAATTTTCATGGCTTAAAATAGATTTATATCGACAATCATGGAGAAAAATGAAGAGATAATTACGCCTATTCCCGAGTCATTATAACTGAGAAACCAGGTTTTTTTTAGCGGCTTCCGTTAATGTGACAGAAGCGATGTCTCTGTCCTGCAATAAAATAAAGAATTTCTCCAATAAGACATATAATTTCTCAATTGAATCCTTGTCGGGAAAGTTCGGAGAGCCACCGGGCATTAATTCGCTGGAGTGAAACATCATGACAAGAAATGGAAGCTTTAGGTCAGCTGATGCATCCAATAGTTCTTTAAAGTGGCCAATATTCATTGTACCGGATGGTCTTAACCACAATGGCTGATTTTTAAATATAAACTTCCGGAGTACCCTAAGCGCAATACTATAATTTACATGCCTGAAATAATACCTGGCAAATGCCTTATATCTGTTTAAAAAAGGATGAGTCGGCAATATCGTAATCGGTATTTCAATCAATGAGCCGGTGCCAAAATCATACGTATATGGATCTGTGGTTTTATCAATGAAATCAGGCCCGCCAATGGATCCGGGTACACCCGGATGACTGGCCCAATTTGTGTATGGCGAAACTGAAGAATCCACCAGATAAGAATTCTCAACCAAACTCCTGGCCACCTCATCGTTAAATCCATATCGGCCTGACCGAAACGATTGGGGGTGTATACCAAACGAGGTCTCAATCTGTCCTGTAAGTGTTTTTATTTTTTCTTTTAATAAATCGATTGGTAATTCTGTTGCAAATGCATGGCCTTTATCGTTGTCGCGAAATCCATCCTTATCCAGGAAAGGACCAGTTGTCCAGGCATGTAAATGAGCTCCTACTTCAGCGGTATGCTGTGCTAAATAGGATCCGAAAATTTCTTTGGCTAAATTATCTTCACAAACCTCTGAAGTAACCAGGTAAGTTGGTTTAATTTTATATTTATTGCATAAATCCTGAAACCGGGGAATGAACGCAATATTTTTTACTGTGACATCACAACCATGATCCCACTGGTTATCAGCTTCTGTGTCAATCGTCAGAATAAAGTGCATATTATCAGCTTATTATTGTTGATGAATTAAGGCTAAAAACAATTTATTGATGGGTGATTAAAGTTTAAAAAGAAATGTACAAAATATTTTTCAGTGTCATTTTCATATTTTTGTACTGACGAATCATGTATGTTCGCTATTGAGTGATGCAATAAAATCAATAATTCGTTTAGCCTGATAGTTATAATTAAATATTGTATCTGTCATTTCTCTCCCTTTTTGCCCTACCTGCGTAGCAAAGTCATAATTATTAATCACATAATTTAATTTTTCGGTTATCCTATCGCTATTCTCAGGTTCGACAACAAAAGCGTTCACCCCATCAGTAAAATAGTCGGCAATTTCTCCTACATTTACCGTTATGACAGGTTTTGAGGTTGCAATAAATTCGGTTAGTTTTGAAGGAAATGAAGCCTCCGATTCAAGGTCTTTACTTCTGACCATTACAAGAATATCAGCGTGGCTGATATATCGGATGACTTCCTGCCGATCCATATAATCGAGCATAATGACTTTTTGTTTTATTTTCAGTTGCTGAATCAATTCTTCAATTTCCGATTTCTCTTTTTCAGTGCAGAACCCCCCTAATACCAGGCGAAATTCCGGGTGTAATTTTGTAATGTCTGCAAAAGATTTAATCAGCAAATCTAAATTATCCCTTAAAAAGGTCAATGCGCCAAAATACCCTATATACCTGAAATCAAAAGGTTTATCCCCGATGTTCAAAAACCTGGCCGGATCGACTGTGCTGGGCACCAGAATAAGTTTTCGCTCGTCAATTCCCCTGATGGTATGAAAATTAATCAGGAAATTTGAAATACATAACACGCCATCACATAAACGCGCTTCAATATGAAATTTAAGTATTCCCCATCTTCTGCTAAATAGTCCGTCCTGGTAATGCCTTAACGGATTTTCACAACATTCGATTATTAATTTTGCATTACAGATTTTAGCCAGAAACCAGGAAAACAAGTATGTTAAATGTTCGTTGGTTTGAACATTGATTGCAGTGATTTTTTCCTGCTTGTTAATTTTTCGGATTAAATTATATGTTCGGAAATATTTTTGCAGTTTGTGCAACCTGCGGATGACAAAATAGCGACTCCTTTTTTTTTGATTAAACGGATAGTAATAAGGTATTCTATTATTTACGCCTTCAGATATATCGCGGTATTCATTAACAAAACAAATGACCTGAACATTTACTTTATTTTCAATAAAACCTTTTGCAAAAGTGTGTACCCTGTTTGTTGCAGCATCTCCTTCCGGAAAGGAAAATAAATCTCCAAATATTACTATGCCCATATTGTGTTTGATTGCATGCTGATAAAGTCACTAAACCGCAAAACTTGCAATTTGTTCTTTATAAAAAGAATAAATATTTTCAAATCGTAACATCAGGCATTTCTTGTACTTCATTTAACTGACCTGCCAAATCATCAATATTCAATTACTGTTGACCTGTAAAAGGCCTGGTTCAGCATCAATTTCTGAAGAGTCAGTTTCAGATTTATCTTCAAAGTACTTTAAATAAATCACGGCCAATATGATTCCCATTTCACTAAAATTGAAATAAACGAATGTTGTATTGGCAATACAAAAAGCCACTAATCCGTAAAAACTACCCCAAAACAAATATTTTTTCCCAATCATAAAAGCCCTTTTCAATAAATAAAATATTGATATTAATAAGATGAGGAAACCGGCAATCCCATAGAAATAAAGATAGGACAGATAGCCAATGTGTATTAAAGGAGCCTGGCCTCCCAATAATTCCACCACATCTGCTCTGGTTTCCGGACCTACTCCAAACCACGGATTTTCCGGAAATTTTTGCAGGAATACATAATATGAAGTTATCCTGGCATTGGCAGATGCCATATCATCATCCTTCTCCAATATCCGTTGATCAATAACCTGTTGAATACTAAATCCGTAATTTTCCGCTAATGCATCAATAGCGAGAATACTTACTAAAAAAAATGAGATGTAAATAATTTTATTCCGTATCGAAAGTTTTGAACTCATAAATAACTGAGAGAAAGCTATTATTGTTGATATCATAACGTACCTAGCCTTTGTCAAAAAGGACACAATAATTCCACTAAAAATGATCAGCGGGAATTTTTTATCTTTTAATTCGAATACACTTATCATCAGAGAAATCAGTATCGGGAAGGTTATCCCAATAGAGTTTATATTAAGCCAACTATAGATAGAAAGGATTCTGGTATCCTCTAAAAATGCAATATTTTCTTCGCCTTCTGTAATTGCCGGAGATATAAAAAAGGATGGGAACTTCACTTGTATCAAGCTAACTACCAGGGAAATCATCACAACCAGGAAAATATTCCGATTCATTATCTTTATGAATCTTTCATCAAATTCAGTATTCTCAATAATAAATAACAGCGCACATGCAACTACATTTGCATCAAACAGTATATAATATAATATCTCCGAATCTGAGCGTATGATACCATTAAAATATGCCGAAGTAAGATGAAATGCAGTAAATATGATCAGGAAGAGCAGATACTTTGGCAGTTTATTGCTCTTGGTTATTAAATAATATAAAACAATGGGCACCCACAGGAAATTGATAAAAGTTGTAATATTCTTATTGGTCACAACGGCAAAAGCCCATCCCCATATGGGATAAAATGGAAATAGAATCAATAATATTTTTTGAATTTGCTTTTCCAAAACTATTAATTGAATGCTTTAATTGTATCAATAATCCGGTTTACATCATCGTCAGATAATTCATAGTAAAGCGGAAGCCTAACCAGGCATTCTGTGTACCTGTCGCTGTTTTCCATCTCTCTCCCATCGTGCTTATCGTGGTAATATGGACTTTTATGCAGACTTAAATAGTGGAAAACTGCCAGAATATCATTTTCAGATAACCTTTTAATCAGACCATCCCTTTGCGCTGATGAATTACAGATCAGGTAAAACATATGACCATTGTTGGTGGCATAATCCGGAATTACCGGTAATCCGACTCCGTTTTCGTTAGCCCATGATTTCAGCCCTTCATGATATTGATTCCATATTTTTATCCGCTGTTGCTGAATATTTTCTAAGTTTTCAAGCTGCGCCCACAGATAAGCTGCAATAATTTCAGATGGAAGAAATGAGGATCCGGTATCCACCCAGCCATACTTATTAACAACACCACGGAAAAACTCCGAACGGTTAGTGCCTTTCTCCCATATTATTTCAGACCTGTTGATAAATCGTTCGTCATTAATCGCCAACAAACCACCTTCACCTGAATTTATATTCTTGGTTTCATGAAAAGAGAACGCAGCCATATGCCCGATAGAGCCTAATGCCTTCCCTTTATAGTAGGAGTCAATTCCCTGGGCTGCATCTTCTATCACCAATAAATTATGCCTTTTAGCGATCGCCATTATCAGATCCATATCGCAGGCAATGCCTGCATAATGCACAGGGACGATTACTTTTGTCCGACTGGTAACTAATTCTTCGATATGTGCGGCGTCAATATTGGGGTTTTGAGCATTGCTATCCGCAAATACAATTTTGGCACCCTGCCGCACGAAAGCCAAGGCTGTTGACACAAAAGTATATGAAGGTATAATGACTTCATCACCGGGCTGTATATCGGCCAACAGCGCACACATTTCCAATGCATCAGTGCACGAAGTAGTAAGCAATGCCTTTTTGAATCCGAATTTGTCTTCGAATAATTTCTGGCATTTTTTTGTATACATACCATTTCCTGAAATCTTTCCGGAATATACCGCCTGGTACATATAGTGCATTTCTTTTCCGGTAAGATAGGGTTTGTTAAACGGAATCTTTATTTTATCCATATGTGGTAGATGTTTTCAATGCTTTTAACTCCAAATCCCAATGTTTTATAAAACTCACAGGCAATAAAATTAGCCTTCTGTGTTACGACTTCGACTTCACGCAGCTTTTTCGTTTTAAAAAAATCAAGTGCTGCAATCATCAATTCCTTACCTATTGATTTCCCGCGCTCTAATTCATCGACTGCGATCAGTCCTATACTGCCAATTCCATTTTTAACACCAAGGGATACAAATCCTTTCTCGTCATCATCAATATAATAAACCAGAACTTCGTCAGAAATATATTTACCAACGGATTTTTCAATCCATTCTGTATAAAGCATCTGAAATTCCCCATTAACAAAATGAGGATCAACTTTAAATCGCGAATAGAGTCCGCTTTGCAGCGCCAATGATTTCAGCTTCTCCGATGTGTGATCTAATTTATAGGGCATAATGTTGCCGGAAAAAATATAATTATGTTCATCCTCAATGCTGGTAAAGAAGGTAATTTTCTCATCAGCTAAAAATCTGTTATCGTTTGCTAAAGATAAATTTGATGCTTCATCATCAGGATTGACAGAGCAATAAGCGAGCGCAACGTCATTATTTTTCATATCGGCAATGATTTCCTTTAACCTTGCCGGTTTGAGTTTTCTGGGTTTAAGATAAGCTACTTTATAACCAAAAAACTGCGAATCCCATTTCAATATTGTATAATTATTTTCCATACGATCAGTCTTTTGAGACATTTAATATATTCTCAAACTGCAGTATCTGGACCTCTTGTGAGTAACGTTCAACAGCAAGGTCCCTGCAATATTTTGTCATTTCGTCATATTTATCATCAGAGAGGGACAAAACATTAAACAAGCCCTGTGCAAGGTCATCACTGTCTTTAAGTTTTGCCATATATCCAGTCTTTCCTGAAATCACAATATCAGGAGAAACACCCATTTCAAAAGAAACAACCGGAGTTCCGCACATGATGGACTGGTTTATCATGCTGGGTCCTGAATCCTCTATGGACGGGCAAACAAAGACATCAGCAGCCTGGTATGCTGAAGCAATGCCAGTTGTATTATCGACAAATCCTAAATAGTGATATTCGAAGGGCAGTGAACCAACAATCTCTTCAATATTCACACCTGCAATCAATAATAGCATGTTATTTTCAAGCGTTGTTCCTTTTATTTTGTCATTAAACAATTTTAAGCTTTCCAATAAATATTTCATACCCTTTCGAAGGTCCGACATATATACAGCTCCAAGAAATATTATTTTTTTAGTGCTTGGAATGCCCATCTCTATTCTCAATTTTTCCTTGTTTACAGGTTTGAAAACCTTTGAATCAACAGAAAGCAGGATTTTATGAATCGTTTTATTTTTAAATAAGGAACTTGACTTCGCCTGGCGATACTGCCATTCAGAAGCCGTTATGAGCTGAATATTGGTCTTATCAATATAATCTTTTTTAATTTTAAGATTTTTGTATGTAGGATCATGAGGATCTGAAGAATATAAACCAGGGCAATTCCCGCAATCCTTCTGATAACCGGTGCAATCCCAGGCATAGTGACATCCGCCGGTAATTGGAGCCATATCATACATTAACCAATAAATGGGAGCATCAGTCGTTTCATATAATTCATACATGTTTTTGGTATTTATAAAATCTTTTATAAATAACATAATGATGGCATCCGGTTTAAATCCGGCTGTTTTCAGGAGTCTGTCTGTTCTGTATACTTCATTTTGTTCCTTTACTTCATGAATATGATATTTATCGTCTAAATTTTGGGTTTTCCCCAGCTTCAACCTGTTGCTGATTTTAGTCAGTATCTCCTTCTTTTTCGCTTCAAACCGTGTTTCCACACATACAACCCCTTCAGGGTAATTTGTCTTATATACATTTACCAAAAGTTTGACAAAATGCCCATTGGTTTTGAATCCGTTATAGAGGTCCAAACCCACACTACCGGATGCCGCTAATGGATTAATATTATTTATGAGCAGAATATTCATACAAGTTACCTGTTCCAGATTCCTCTGGCGCTATTATTAATAAGTTTACTATACTGAATCGGGGACCAGATGGCACTGATTGACACCAATATCAGCGAAGACAGAACAACGCCCGAGATCCCCATGAGCTTTCCCAAATAAATCGATAATGGGATATTAAATAGAGCAGAAAATAAGCCACTGTATAATTGCAATTTAATTTTCCCCACCCCATTCAGAAACTGTGAGTATATGCTGCTCCAGGCGTTTACGACAACATAGGCAGCCATGATGGCACTCATGAGTATGGGCACCGGAATTCCTTTTCCCACCCATATGCGGTACATGAAATTTGCGAAGACCAGCATGATGAGGCTAACGATACTTAACAGGATCCAGATCAATTTTAGTTTTTTTATGGTGCTTTTTATCCATTCAATATCTTTTTTGATCCAGGCTTCTGTAAATGCACTCCAGAATGGCAACATAATAATTCCAAACCCCATGGGAATAACGCTGAAATATTTATAAGCGATATTATAAGGAGTCACCTGGGCGGGACCATAGAGTTGCGCAATGATTATATTACTGGTTTGATAAATAATTACATACGAAATTTGCAGGACAAAAAATTTAATTCCCAGGCTCATCAGGTCTCGCGCAAAACTAAACTTTACAAATTTTAATGATGGTGCATATTGTTTATAGCCATGTGTATAAAACCAGGCACTTGAAATGCCCAGCACTAAAATTGGCGCAAATCCAAAAACGGCCGCGAGGTATAACAGATTTCCTGAAGTTGTTTTTGTGAGAACATAGATGATCAGTAATGAAAACAAACTTCCGATCAAATTGAACAGGGAAGCTTTGGCCGGTTGCTGATTGGCAGTAAGAACTGTGGTAATCAATTGTAATACAAACTGGATACAGAAAAAGACAAAAACAATCAAGGCTAATATGCTTAATTCGCCCGACATGCCAGATGGTGTATTCAGTATCTTTGACCAGTTAAGGAAGGGATTGATGATAAAGAAAAGAATTAATACTGCAGCGATGATGATGCTCAATATTGCATATGTTGTACTTACATAAACCCTGGCTAGTTTATGCTTTCCCATAGCAACCGATTCGGCAAACTTATTCCGTAACCCATTACCAAATCCAATATCAAAGAAACCCAGCCAACCTATGATAGAACTCAAAGTGACCCAGATTCCATACTGGGTAGGATTTATGTAATGAATGGTTAATGGCACTAAAAACAAGCTGATCAAAATACTAAAACCTCTGATAAATACAGATGCCAGAATGTTCTTCTTAGCATTTACGCTTCGCTCGTGACCTTTTGTAATGATGTTTAGGTTGAAAATATATTGCTTCGCTGTCTGATAGCCCATTTGAGGTTTTATTAATGCAAAAATTCAGGCTCCTTGCCTGTTGTTCTATCCCAATCAAGATTTATGAATGAATTTAAAACAGTATACCTGCGCTTTTCCGCTAAGGCAAATTACATGTGCAAACTGAAAACAATATTAAATATCCCGATAAATTTCAATCGCCTTTTAGTAATTGACAAAATAAGCAAAAACTTAAAATACAAACAATGCCTTGACCTGCTTATGGTTGATTAACAAATCACAAGCTGAATCGACTGTATACTGTTATAACAATTCTATTTCTTTTTTTTATTGTAGCCATATCCATATCCATACTGATCACGCTCAATCCTGTTGTCATTTAAAACGATACAGACATTCCCGATTTTTTTCTGGCTGAGGTCTTTCATGATGATGGAGAATACGTTTTTCTTGGAAAAATTATACCTGGCAACAATAATTTTGATATCAGCTTTTTCCATCAAAAGAAATCCGTCAGTTACCTGCGCTAAAGGCGGTGTATCCATGATGATGTAATCATATTGTGTTTTTAACCTGTCAATCAGACTTGCAACTTTATCAAGTACAAGTAATTCAGCAGGATTGGGAGGAATGGGACCGGAACAGATATAATCCAGTTTTTCATGTGGTGAATGGAGCGTAATCTCTTCCAATGAATTGCGATCATTCAGGTATGAGCTCAATCCAACCAATGCTTCATGTTTATTATCAAAGTAGGTTGTTGGTTTGCGCATATCAAAATCGAGCAGGATCGTTTTACGTCCGAGTTGCGCATAACTCATGGCAATATTCAGTGAGTTAAACGATTTCCCTTCTCCCTCAATGCATGACGTAACGAGGATTGTTTTCTTATAATCGCCCTTGACCAGGTAAAAATCAAGATTTGTTCGCAGGGCCCGGTATGCTTCTGCAATAGCAGAGGTAGGATATTCAAAAACCACATTGTTGGTTTTTTTACTGTTGTGCAAAATCTTTCCCAATACAGGTATTTGGGTGAGCCGTTCTATATTGTCCTGTGTTTCAATTTTATTATTAAGCCCGCTCTTAAGCATCAGAAAGCCAAATGGAATTGCGAGTCCCAAAACAAATGCTATGATATAATTTTTCTTGGCATTTGGCGCAATGGGATCAGATCCGACCTGCGCCGCAGGTTCAATGATTACATCGTCGGGCAGGTTGGAAGCTTTGGTTATTTTAGCTTCTGCCCGCTTTTCCAACAGGTAATTATAGATGGCATCATTTAAGCGGTATTTGCGTTCGATTCCACCCAATTGCCTTTGTGTTTTGGGCAATCGGCTGATCTGGCCTTCGACTCTCCCGATCCGCTTGTTCATTTCATCTACTGAGATCTCAGTGGTTTGCCGGACTGCAGCAATATTTTCTGAAATTGTTTTCTTGAGGTTTTCAATTTTAATATCCAGACTTTTAACCAGGGGATTTCTTCCCTGCTTATTCTGAATCAGGTTTGACCGCTGTGCCTGTGCTGCAATAAGACCGGAAGTCAGATTGTTGAGCATCGGATCAGCTATCCCCATAGTAGAAGGAACAGCCATATTGGAATAGTCATTGTTCTTGGAAAGATAATCTGCTACATAATCGTAATAACGCTTGTTTGTAAGCACTACGGCACGCTGATTCTGCAGATCCCTGTACTGTGCCGAAATGCCGGAAGATTGCTCGGCCACATTCAACAATTGGTTTGAGGACCTGAAGGTTTGCAGTTTATCTTCAGTCTGGCTCAAAGAATCGGAAATCTCATTTAACTGCTTTTCGATGTAATCAATGGTGATCATCGCATTATGATTTTTCCGTTCAAGGTTTCGTGAAGAATAAACATTCATCAGTTCATTTACAATATCAATACCCTCAGCTACTGATTCTGATTGCAATACCAGCTCGACCACAGTTGCTTTCTTATCAACAATATTAAATTTTAACGACTTTCTGTAGCTATTTGTTAATGCGGGAACATCTGAGAAACTGAACCAGTAGGATGCATTATCTGTAGCTTTTCCCAGTGTACTGTCCCGTTTTATTACAAATGCCATATCAGGGGTTTCAATTAATTTACCGAACGTCCCATACTGCCGGAAATTCCATTTGTCTTTTTTGCGGATGTATTTATTCGTCTCAAAATTATGAAACCAGACATCTTCACCCTCAGCTTCAAGCAGGAACTTATCTTTACCCTGAAATTGAATGCTGAACCTTAAATAGAGTGGCTGATTGTGCCCGGGCACAAATAAAACCTGAAAAGGCACCTCCTTATAGGCATCCAGGTAAAGTAACCCTTCCTTGCGCATGTAGTTTACCTGTAAATCAAGGTTACGAATGGTCTGCTCCATTACCGGTGCTGACTTCAATACCCACAATTCATTCTGGAAATTTTGATTGACCCCTAACAAGCTGCTGTTCAGGAAATCTGCCATACCGGGTCCACCGGAAGATTGTTTCGTGTCCTCCTTGATCAGCAGAGAGGAGGATATTTCATAAACCGGTTTGGTTATATGGTTTTTAACCACTGCCAGACCTACAACAATAACTATACTTATAATAAAAAATTTGTAGTTCCTGATAACCAGGTCAACAATTTTTCTGAAATCATTTTCTTCCTCCAGGTTAGGATTCTTTAACTGAGACATAGGATTGGATTGTTTATCAGTGATAAGATTTTCTAATTTTCTCGATATGATTTTACTATTTTTTTACAACAGTATAGATTAATAATGCTGTTGAAATCGTCGTCAGGATAATCTGGAATGGAAACTCACGAAATCCCCAAAACTTTTTCTTTAGAGGTTTAACATACACGATATCGTTTGGTCTCATATAATAATAATTTGAGGCCAGAATATTCGGCTTTGTAAGGTTCAATACAATACGCATATTTTTTCCATCTTCGTTTCTGGCGAGGATGACTTCACTGCGGTTGCCATACTCTGTGATATCTCCGGCCAAACCTAATGCATCATAAATTGTGAGTTTTTCCTGCGCATAAGGGAAATGCCCCGGATTCCTTACTTCCCCCAGGATGGAAATATACCTGTTCACTAATTTAACAGAGACAATCGGTTGATTTAAAATGCTGCTGAGTGAGTCTTTTAAAATTTCAGCTACCTGTGATACCGTCTTATCCTTCACATAAATATTGCCTATAAATGGCATCAGCATAAAACCTTTTTTATTAACTGAATAAGACAAAAGGGAAGCCCCATAAGGTGAAATTCCAGACGTTAACGTGGTCGATTGCTGATTGCCTGAACCGGAAAATACATTGGCTGCTGCTTCATCAAGACTGTTGATCTGAACATACAGTTCGTCATCAGGCTTGAGCCGGTAATCCTGAATTTCCGCTTCGTAAAAAGTGGTTATGCGTTTATCGTTGTCACGAAGGTATTCAACCTCATGTTGTGAAACACAAGATGACAATATGGCAAGGAAAATGGCATAAGTGAGTAAACGCAAATGCCTTGGAAAGTTCTTTAAAGGAAGGACTTTTTTAAATATGTTCATATGCTTGCTTTTTAAAAATTATTAAAGCTAAATATACTAAATTTTTACAAATAAACATCTAAATATTAAGATCATACAATATAAATCACTGACACGATTGATGTAGTTCATAAACAAAACCGGCCGAAAACTTAATCCGCTATATAAAGCATCTCATTCATTTCCACAGCTTCGCCCTTTCAGTCACATCTGCTGCCGGCAGATCACCTATGCAAAAATTACCCCATCAGATCATCATCCCAAGTTATTCCTGCATACAGGTCAATCATTCAGCAATACATATAAGGGCAATCATAGCTGATACATTATTATAAAACACCAAAACCAAATAAACATAAAATGATTTGAAAATATATATATTCTTTATAAGTTTAAACATTGTGTATCGGGTGTATTGTTTTTGCATTCGTTGCTTAATAGCAGAATATTTCGAATGAGGAAAACCATGCAATTCAGATGCAGAGAATGCATTATGCCCTGGCCTTCAGTCTCCATAGTATGCTGAAAGGATGGCATAAAACGATTCATTTCCATTTTAATGGTATTACTGAACTCATCAAATGCATTTTCCTTCCTGGATATGGGGCCATAACGCCGAAGGAAAATCAATTTGAGCCATGTGATCGGCTTTAGGTGTGCATTCGCTGGTTTAAGTATCACGAGTAGGTTCATTCTTTAGTGGCTGAAATTATCCAAGCTATTTATCAAGCCTATTCATGATCTTCAAGGGCTGTCAAAATGTTACTAATATTCACATAATTGCACTTATTAAACACAAATTTAATGTTAATGTTCGGTCATACCATGATTTTTTTCGGACCGGATTCCGTTGCTCCGGTGCGCCCATAACTGAACCCAGCAGATTCATTATGCGCATGAAATGAGATACATTTATGCCGATAAAGCTCCGATCCATAGTACTACCTTTGAAACATGAATCAAAATAAGACCCTTCCGGGAATCTTTATTGCTTTGCCCATCATGGACGAACTGGACGCACTTCCAATGTTTTTGTCCAATCTGAAGAAGCAGTCTTATCCGCCTGACGAAGTTGTTGTGTGTATCAATCAACCTGACAATTGGTGGGATGATAAGGAAAAAGCTCAGGTATGCCGGAATAACCAGGCCTGTATCCGGCTGCTGGAAGCAGAAAATGACCTCCATATCAAGATAATAGATCGTTCGTCGAAGGGAATGGGATGGCAAGGCAAACAGTTGGGTGTTGGTTGGGCACGCAAAACAGCTATGGACGAAATTGCCCGCAAGGCTGGACCAGGCGACGTGATCTTAAGCTTAGATGCTGATACTGCTTTTGGCCCGGAATATCTGGGTTCCATAGCGCAAAACCTATACGACCACCCATTGGCAACAGGCTTGTCGGTTCCATACTACCACGAGCTAACGGGCATGGATGATACACTCGACCGCGCCATGCTCCGCTACGAAATATATATGCGTTGCTATGTGCTCAACTTGTGGCGGATAGGGAATCCGTATTCTTTTTCGGCCCTTGGCTCTGCAATAGCCTTGCCTGTGGCGGCATATAATTCAATTGGTGGCATTACACCTCAAAAGAGCGGTGAAGACTTTTATTTCCTGCAGAAATTGCGCAAATTTGGGCCGCTTCTTTTCTGGAATGCGGAAAAGGTATTTCCGGGCAACCGCCTTTCCGACAGGGTGTTTTTTGGTACCGGACCTGCACTCATTAAAGGCATAAAAGGAGACTGGAGCAGTTATCCCTTATACAGCACCACCCATTTTGACGAAATTGCAGAAACCTGCAGCCTGTTTGAACGCCTTTTTGAAGAGGACATTCCCACACCCATGTCAGCTTTCCTTGAAACCATCTTCGGAACCTTTTTCTGGCATCCCTTGCGCAAGAATGCCCGTACCCGCGAAAACTTCGTGAAAGCCTGTTACCAGAAAGTGGATGCATTGCGCGTACTGCAATTCCTGAAATGGCGGAATCAGCAGCAGCCCGGCTCAGCTGAAAGCAGACTTAAAGAAACGATCAGCCTTTTAAGCGATGCGAATGCACCCCTTGTGCGCTTTTCGGGATTGGATCATTTTTCATTTAAATCTTCTCCCCTGGCGCAGATGAACGAAATACGGGATTTTCTGGTACAACAGGAAGCACATTTTCAGTTCCTGCATTTTGAGCGCTTTCCAATCAATCAGCACAACTAATATTCGCCAGAGGATGAAGCATGATCAAAAAAACAAAATGATAACCTTACTCGGCCCCACGGCTACGGGTAAAACCCGCCTTGCTGTGATGCTTGCGGAGGCCATACACGGGCAGATCATCAGTGCCGATTCGCGCCAGGTATACCGGGGAATGAACCTGGGCACAGGTAAAGACCTGGAGGAATACCGGATAAAAGGAAAAATCATCCCCTTTCACCTGATTGATATCGTTGACCCGGGTTACGAATACTCTGTTTTCGAATATGCCAGGGATTTCCGGCTTGCCTTTCAGCAGGTGAAAAACGAGGGCGGTGTGCCTTTACTCTGTGGCGGAACCGGCCTCTATCTTGACGCCATTCTGCGGGGCTATCAATTGAGCGAAGCAAAGCCTGATGCCGGACTCAGGAAGGTACTGGAAACCAAATCAGACCAGGAGCTCATTCACATGCTGTCAGAAGTGCGCGACCTTCATAACCAAACAGACATCGGCGATCGTAAAAGGCTGCTGCGTGCAATAGAAATCGCCATGTCGGGAGAAAAACCTGCTATACGGGATGCTGTCAGGATAGATAGTCTCGTATTTGGCCTGCGTTGGGAACGGGAAACCTTACGCCGGCGGATTACCGCGCGCCTGCATCAGCGCCTCGACCAGGGCATGGCCGAAGAGGTGCGCAGACTTATCGCCGGGGGAATCGAACCGGAAAAACTGATGTTTTATGGACTGGAATACAAGTACATTACGCTTTATGTGACCGGTAAACTCAGTCTCAGGGAAATGACCGATCAACTCAACATCGGCATTCATCAGTTTGCCAAGCGGCAAATGACATGGTTCAGGCGCATGGAGCGCAATGGTATCTGCATTAACTGGCTGGAAGGTGAAGCCGGTGAAGAACAGAATTTTATTCACATGCTGGAAATGAGTAAAAATGCAGGCATTGAGCTATTTAAATAAAATCAGATCGGCCGTTCCTGAAATCCATTTCTTTTTTATGAACCAAAATAAAATTTAATTGTTTAACGTTTCTATTGTTTTGCTAAACGTTATCCAGCTTTCAGATCATTATGAGAAAAATAATACTAATAAGCATTTTTGTTTTTACAGGCCTTCTCCAGGTTATAGCGCAATCCGGAGTCATACGGGGGCGTGTTTATAATGCGATAGACAACGAACCATTACCATTCACCAATATCGTCATAAATGG
>JBBRRV010000002.1:0-85153 GCA_038246075.1 Bacteroidales bacterium | reverse complement strand
GAATGAGGCATCAGCATAATACCTTGCTTTGTGATATTCCTGAACATTCCGTGTAGGTGAATTGTATGTGCCTATAACCTGGAATGAGCCATTCTTCCATGGAACAAACGACATATTCAGACGGGAGCTCCAGGATATCTGATCTGAAGAAGGAATATTATACTCCGAAATAGCGCTCATCAGGTTCCTGAACACAGAAAAGTTTGCATTTAACTTCACCCATTTTGCCGGGTTCACCATGCCGATAAACTCCATCCCATAGGCTGTATTGGTATTGATGTTCATGGGCATCGTAAGTGTCACACCGCCGCTCTGCAGACGACTGATGTCCTCAACCACATCTTTGGTCCGGTTGTAAAAAACGCTCGAAGTAAATGAACTGCTCTTCCAGTATTTTTGCATTCCCAATTCAAATGAATTCGAGAATTCAGGTTTCAGTGCAGGGTTACCTGTCTCGATATTCAATGAATCAGCATAATCGATATAAGGATTTAATTCCCGGGGTGAAGGCCGCTTCACGCGCCGGCTATAGCTGAACTGCAATTCCCGCTCCTTTCCCATATCATAGTGAGTATGCAGCGATGGATAGAAACTGGAATAGGAACTATTATAATCGGTATTGGTTGTCGCCACCTTCGATTTGGTCCAGACCTGTTCGAATCGCAACCCGGTCTGGTATTTGAATTTACCCAGGGAATTTGCATAGATCCCGTAAATGGCATAAAGCTGATCCTTGTAATCGTATTGGTTTTTCAGATTTTCGATACCCTCATATTGGCCTGTTACAGCATTGAAGTTACTGTAATCGTATTTCATGCTCATATCGCTTATAGCAACCTTGTAGCCCGTTTCAATACGGCCATTTTCAATCATTGGATAAACGTAGTTCCCTTGTAAAGTCAATACCTTGTTTGCATTATCAGCATTATTTTGCTGAAGTATGGGATTACCTGAAAGCATGAAGCCAGGCACAATATAGTCCTGCTGCACGATATCACTTTTATTTCCCATTTTATTGGAGCTGAAAATAATATCGTTAGTGTATTCACGTCCTTTCTGAGGGAAAGTGTGCTTGTAAGAAAGTGTATAATCGTAAGCATCTATGGCCCTGTTATTATCGCTACCCCGCGTAAAATACCGCAGCAGGGAGTCATGGCTGTCGTAATTGCTGTTGAGCATTGTACCGTTTGATTCAAATGCCATATTCCGGTGTTGAACACTGGCTGTAATTGTATTGCGTGTATTCATGAAATAGTCGAACCCTCCGCTTAGACTGTACATATTACGGTCCATTGTGCCCTGCTCTGATTGTTTTAGAACATTTAGGATATCGCCATAAGTGGTGGATCGTGTGCTTTCAGTAGATGATTTCATGTGATTCTTCCTGCCATCAGCGTTAACAAAAAGATTGAATTTATTCTGTCTGTAATTAAGGTTAAGCGAACCATTGTATTTGTCACCTGTACCTGCGTTCCCTGAAATCATACCATTAAATCCCTGCAGCGCTTTCTTTTTTAACACGATATTGATGATCCCGGAAGTTCCGTCAGGATCGTAACGAACCGAAGGATTTGTAATTACTTCCACACTTTCGATGGCGCTGGCAGGTATCTGGTTCAAAACATCGCTGGCGGCGATCCCTGCCTGACTGGAAGGCTTTCCGTCAATCAGCAGGGTTATATTGGCATTCCCGCGAAGGCTCACGTTCCCATCGGCATCGACAGAAACAGAGGGAACGTTTTCCATCACATCAACGGCAGTGCCCCCACCAATTGCCATATTTTTATCTACAGTGATCACCTTTTTGTCCAGGTTGCTGGTGATCAATGATTTCTCCGCTGTGACCTCTACACCTGAAAGAGAAGCCGTTTTCGGTTGTATGCTGATGACTCCCAACTGAATGTCGGCATTGCGGGCCGAAATATTCAGATCAGGAATAAGCTTGTTTTCATAACCCATGAACTGAATGCGGATGAAATACTTTCCGGGCAACAATTTTTCTAACAGGAACCTTCCTTTCGCATCGGTTATAATACCGGTGACCATTTTATTGTCGGAATTGCGAAACAGGATAATGTTGCCATATTCAATTTTTTCGCTGGTGACAGCATCATTGAGTATTCCGCTGATCACGCCGAAACCGTCTTTCACGTTATTGCCCTTTGCAGCGGGTCTGTCAGCTGAAGTTTGGGCATTGACGTTATTCAGCGCCAGGAACGAGATAAGAAAAACTAAAATTATTTTATGCATAAAAATTGTATAGACAACAAATTGATATAAGAAGCACGATTGGAATAAGGTTAAGACTATACATCTGTGCTGATGATGAAAGCTTGTAATTGCAATGGTTTGCAAATTTAAATCTTTAAAATATCTGTTTTTTTTGTTTAACAATTATTTAACATGATCTAATAAATCTGGCCCCACATTCAGCGATAGCAATAATGGAATCAAATCAGGCAGTCCCTGAAAATCCCGATTCAAATTGGTTACCTGCAAATGTTTTTCGGCTTTGTAATTTGGGCCGGCGGTGGCCGGTTAAGAGGAAAGTTCCCATATGAAAACGACAGGTGATGACCTGTTGCCGGGCTTTATCGTTAAGCTGATCTTCAATTATGTTACAGCAGAATTCCGGACCAGCTAACCAAATCAGGGCATTCCTTATTCAAGCGTTTTGATTATTTCCTGCGAAATGGCACTATAATTTTCATCATAATGATGTGATCCCGGAAGCAGCCTTATCCCCGCTCCTGCCGTCTTAAACAACTTGTGCGCCGCATTGTCCTCGTCCTTGCCAAAAATGCAGACTATACGCTTTGTCGTTGATTTTTTCAGTTCTCCCAAAACATTATAGGTGTCGGCATTGCTTTCCAAGCCCAGCATATCCGTCACATGAATCTCAAAATCAGCTGTAGGATCCGGGCTCATCATCACCGCGCTTTTCAGGGCAACTTTAAGGTCGGCAGGCAAACGGTCGATCACAAAAGGAAGAATGTCAGCACCGAATGAATATCCACAAAGGACAAATGATTTTTTGTTCCATGCACGCATATAATGATGAATGACTTTAACAATCTCGGCTGCGGTTTCATCGGGGGTGCGTGCCTGCCAGAAATATTTTTGAGCATCCAGGCCTATAACAGGAATCCCTTTTTCAGTTAATTTTTCGGTAACCCCCTGGTCAAAACTGGTCCACCCCCCATCACCACTTATAAACAGCACCAAAGGCATCGCATCATTTTTAATGGCTGGCAAAACTGTCAGGGGCAGGTTGCTTTCGGGTTTAGCAACCTGCTGTTTCCATTGTTGACTTTTGGCCGCAACTATTTCGGCATATGACATTGATTTTTTAACCCGGTTATAAGCAAGGAGTAATTGGGGTAAATAATTTTTAGGAACAGCTAATCCATGACCTACTTTCGGCAATGGTATGATCTCCCCCGTGTTGACCTTCTTCATAAAGGCTGCCGTATTTTTATAAGGGCAGACTTTATCATCCAACCCCAGCAGAACAACAAAAGGAGCTGTGAGTTTGTCGCTGGGCTCAAGATACCAGGACTTCCCCGGGCGCAAAGTATGCATTTTGAGCCCGCTGCCAGAACAAAGGGGTTTATCAGTTTCCAGATCAGGACAAAACCCCAGGGAGATCACCCCCTTAAAAGTATTGGCAGGTGCCTGTGCCAGCATTCCATAAGCCAGCGTGGCACCGGAAGAATAGCCCATGAGCATTGGTTTCAGATAATTACGAAATTTGTATTTTTTTTGTAAATAAAGACTCAATAATTCAAAATCACTGGCAGGATAATAACACTTTACATGTTGCTTCCGAAGGCTGGCCAGATAATGCCTGATGTCGATTGCGACTACCATACCGCCATTTTCAGCAAAATGCGCAGACATATTCGCAACGCTCCCTCCCCAACCACCATCCCCTGAGATGAACAATACCAATGCATCTGGTGAAACGGCAGGTTTATAGATGATAATTTTGCCAAATTTACCATACTGGATCGTATCAGTCGTTACCGCCGCAACAGCCCCGTGAACAAAAAGTGACAGGATCATTAAAAGTAAAATATTCCTCATCTGGTGTTGTTTAGCACTTTATCTGTTTAAAATATATTTAACTAATAAACAGCTAATTATATAAATTCCAAGTCCCAAGTCCCAAAATTCAAGTTCCAAGTTCCAAAGTAAATTTTGATTCCAGTGCCAAATACTTCAATGTACTTCAATATACTTCCATATACTTCTATATATTTCGATATATTTCTTTGTATTTCTATGTATTTCTATGTATTTCAAATTTTTAAGTTAGTTCC
Organism: Bacteroidales bacterium; assembly: GCA_038246075.1. Lineage (GTDB taxonomy): Bacteria > Bacteroidota > Bacteroidia > Bacteroidales > DASVHX01 > DASVHX01. The sequence goes on along the minus strand of JBBRRV010000002.1, from coordinate 80,831 downwards.
TGTTTGTGCCATTATTGAATGGCAGAGATCTGTTAGCTTTCCGGTTAATATGCTTGATCATCATGATGGCGATCCAGGCGAAGTAAATATAGTAATCGATCAGAAAAATACGTTGCCATAATCCATTGTAAATTTTTATGGGAGAATCGTCAAAAGTTGCAAACCTCAAGGAGAAAAGCAGCATCGAAATTAAACCAATGGCCCATATAATCACCGAAAAACGAAAAAATAAAGGGTTAGATTTACGGTTGAATATTTTCATCATGACCAAAGGAAGTATCATCGCAGCAATGACCCCGATTCCACCCAATATGTCATGTACGATTGCCCCTGCGGTGAGTGCCCCATTGATGTGATCGGCTTTAAAGGTTCCGGATGCGATTCCTTCTCCAATGCCATAAAAGATGATCAGCAGGGAAGCTGTCAAAGTTTCCTTTCCGTATGCTTTAAAAACCTCCCTGAAACCCATACCGAAAAAGATAAAAATGAAACCCAGCATAATGGACCACATTGTTACTGCCCCCGAAACAGGACTTGCAGATTCACCCAGTGAGCTCATGGTGTGCGTTAGCTGATTGTAACCGGGAATCTGATTCCCGAAAACATACACCAGCACAACATCAACGATACAACCTGCAATGCAGATGAAGGCCGACAAAAACAAAAGTGCCTTTTTCAAAAATAAATTCCTCATTGCCGTTTAGGGTTTTATTACTTTGGATAATAGTGAGGGGATCTGCAGCAGGTCGAAATCATGCTCGTAAATCAGATACTTGTCATGCCAGACAGGTGAAAATTTCTCCTTATATTCCCGTAATCCTTTATAGTGGGAGAACGATTTAAGTTTTTCATAAGCAAATTTCATGGAACGCTCGGTTATATCTTCAGGTGCTTCAATACCGCTTAATGGAGCAAATCCAAGGTTTACATAACGTATATTTCGCTGTTTAAAATAGTTGAACAATTCAACAAGCATAAAATCCATGACGCCGTTCGTAGCATCGCTTGTTTTGCGTATAAGGTCATAGGTGCCCTCTTCGCTGGCATAATCAGGAATAACATTCAGAAAACCGATGACTTTTTCCTCTTCATTCTCAACAACGATTACGGTCTGGTTCTTGATTTCAGTCCAGTGAAACGTTCCCTGTGAAAAGACCAGTTCTTCCCGCTCCATATCCAATAACCAGTCGTCACTGACGGCTTTTAATTTCTGAATGAGTCCTTCTTTGAGCGGTGGTTCATAGGTATGTGCCTTGAATCCTCTTTCGCTTACTTTATTCAAGGCATTTCGCATGCTTTTCTTATCTCCGCCCTGCAGCGTAAAAGTATGAAGATCAACTACAGCTTCCTGGCCGAGGTAAAGGCATTTCTTTCCCAGGCGCCTGTATACATCAAGGTCCTCCGCAGGAACGCGGTAAGAGATACTTTTTAAGCCATTGTCGGAGCAGTACTTATAGAATGCCAAAAGGCTTTTGGTCATTGCTTCATTGTTTTCGGCAACCGGATTTTCAAGAATTACGGCAAAATTTCCCGACACCTTGTAACTGATAAAACAGGTGCGGTCTTCATTAAAAAACAGCAGTTTGTCGCGGTATGTTTTAAAGTAATCCATGGCAGAATTTCCATCCAGTTTTGTCAGGCCAAAAGCTTCCTCAAGCTCTGTATGATTGGGTTCTGATTTCCAAACATATGGTGCTATCAGTGTAAACACCACAAATCCCATGGACAGGAACCCGCTGATTTGAAGGGAGACAATGAAATGTTTGGCGAAATGATGTGACGTAATAAGGTCGGGACTTCCCACCAGGAAGAAGTTGTATAATGTGTATTTTATGGATTGGGCCAGGTTGAAATCGATGTTGAAATACTTAATATCGAGATAGTAAAACCCCAGCACACCATAGATCAGAACAACTGCCACACTAATGAGTGCGGTAAGTAATCCAACCGAACGCAGCCTTGGATTGCTTCTCACAACATATTCTTTCCGGGTGGAATACAATGAAAGTATGACCACAAAAGCAATTAGCGCTTCTTCATAGTCAATGGCCTTGGTCAGATGCCCGACAAGCGATCCGATACTGAGCGCTAACGCTGTCCACCATGCTGTACGCAGTCCTTTGAGCATAAAAGCGGCTGTAATGAGCAGGAATAAGCCGCTGGCCAGGATAAAATCATTGGAGGCATGAATGGCCGCACTGGGGAGATAATCCCTCAAAAGGTGCAATCTTTCGGAAATGGCAGGAGTCACCACGGAAACAATATTTACGAGTCCCAGCAAAAAGAGCAAAGCTGCGGGCATTATGCGCATCAATAGTTTATTTGCCTTTGCCAGGAAAGCTAAAAGTCCGGCTACCAATACCAGCCAGAATTCAAAAAAACGATATAAGATCGTTATGGATATGGCTTCAACCATTGTAAAGCCAAAACGTGTCAACACAAAACCGAGCGAAAATTCAACCGCTCCCAAGCCGCGCATAAAAGGCGAAAGTATCATGAATACAACGGCAATGATATATCCCAAAGTACAGGCTAACAGGCCAATGTTTATTCCTAAAGCCCGGGCGGCAATATACAGGTGAAGTATTCCCCATACTTCAATAACAAGAGAATAAGCCAGGCATTCAAATAACTTTTTCCATCTGATAATGCCATTATCAATGTCGCTCACATACACTTCAATGGAAGGCCAATACTGCTTGATAAGTCGGTATACCCTGCCCTTCCCGGTGATATTCCTGAACAGGAAATAGAGTGAAGCCAGCAACAAGAGAACCGTAACCAATGCGATCCATTCGTCACCGCTTACATTCCGGGTTGTCAACCCATAGACAAATACTGGAATAGCAATCACGACAACAGAAACAATCCCTATGAAAGCATAGAGCGAACTGGCAAAATGAATTTTTGTTTTAGTGATCCCTGTCTTTTCAATTTCATCGGTAAAGAAAGCAAGCGAAGAAACGCCGCCCACGGGTAAAAACACCGAAATAAAGTTACGTTTGAGGAATAATAATACACCGGCTTTTATGGTGATCTTTTCATCCACAGCTTCAAATGCCGCCCGGTACATAAAGCTATGCGTGAATATATACACTACAGTGATAAAGATTCCTAATGCTACAAAAAGGGGAAGCGCACTGGAAATCTCATAGGTTATCTTTGTAATTTCAGCAGCTTCGTGGTGAAAAAACCAGATTCCCAGGCCTATAAACAAAGCAGAGAGTAAAAATTGCAGAATAAGTTTCCGCTGCTCACCCATCACCGATACAGTCTTGCTGATGTTTACCGAAAAGCTTGTCATAAATGGCCTGTTATTTTAGTTAAATAAAAATATTGATACCTGGCAATGCGGTTGAAATTTTGTAGAATTAAATCTATTGCTACAAGCTAAAGTATGCATAAAAAGTTGGCTTATCTGGTCTTGGATATCAGCAACCATACGGCAAAAATTACATGTGAAATTAGCTTTTTTTTGCCTGATCAGCAAAAGGAAGCTAAAAGGATTGATGTAAAACCAACAACTCCCGGCAGGATGTCGGGAGTTGCTTGTGATATAAGTAAGTACATGGCATTTGAATTGCCGCTCAGGCAATGCTAAAACTTTATATTAAATCCCGATCAGATAGTCATAGACCATTGTCCCGCCAAGCATACCTGTATAGCCCACCAGGATGACTCCGATCAGATAAAGGATATAAACGCCCATTCCGGCTCTTGATGATGCCCCCACCTTTCTTAACAGGAATATCCGTACGACGGAGGCCACAATCATCAGCCACATCGTAATATTCGCAAAGGTCTCGTGGCGTTCACGAACTGCTTCAACACTGCCGGAAAGTTCCTCGGTAAAGAAGTTTCCACTGAGAACGGCTGCTATGGCACCCAACGTCCCTGCAAGCATCAGGTAGAATCCCAACTTCGACAGGCAGGCTTCTTTCCTGTAAATTAAAAAAATTGTATCGGCCACAAAGCCTGTGATTAACAAAGCAATCGGGAAATGAACGATAATCGGGTGAAGGTGTGAAGTGTCAAACATAGCTGTTTTTTTTAAAATGATCCGGCAGTTAAAACAGGAATTGAAGGGTTATCCTTAAGTGAAGCTAAGTTATAACAAAGAAATAATATTAGCAATACACAAAATCATTCGATTCTGTTTTGTTGAATAAATCATACTTTTTTGTCTTTAAATAATTTCCTCTGGAACGTTCAATTCCATCAAGCGGGCGCTTACACGGACATTCAAAGCCATGGAACCAAAAATTGCATATAACGAAACTTCCCGGATCAGGGTCGGGTAAGCCTAGAGGTCGTCTATTGAAAAAAGCAAGGCAGCATCTTTCATGTCACCTGACTGGTAACCTTTCAGAAACCATTTCAATCGCTGCTTTGATGATCCATGCGTAAATGAATCCGGCACAACATATCCCTGGCCCTTTTGCTGCAGTCTGTCGTCGCCGATCTGGGAGGCAGCATTGAGTGCCTCCTCCAGGTCGCCTTTCTCCAGCATTCGTTGTGCATGGTCTGCATGATGGGCCCATACACCTGCATAAAAATCGGCCTGGAGCTCAAGCCTCACAGATAGCTGGTTACGCAACCGCTCATCCGCATGTGCCTGACGGGCATGGACCTTCTCCAACGTGCCGAGAAGATCCTGCACATGATGCCCCACCTCATGCGCAATGACATAGGCCTGGGCAAAATCCCCCGATGCACCGAATTTGCTTCCCAGTTCATCGAAAAAGGAAAGGTCAAGATATACTTTCGCATCGGAAGAACAATAGAAGGGGCCTGTCGCGGCCCCGGCATATCCACAAGCCGACTGAACAGAACCACTGAACAATACGAGCCTGGGATTTACATATTCCAATCCTTCAGCCTGGAACTGTTGGTTCCAGAAATCCTCGGTGCTCGCCAGCACTACTGAGGCCATGTCGGCCAGCGAATCCTCATGAGGTGTGGTCGCAACACTGTCAGCAGTTCCTGTGGCTCCATTCTGCAAATTCTGCATAATAACAGCAGGATCAGCACCCAGGAAGTACATCACGAAGGCGATAATAGTAACTAGTCCACCACCGATTGCCACTGGCTTCCCGTATGAGCGCCTGTCTTCGACATTGTCGCTGCGACGCTGATTTAACCATTTCATATTACAAAATTTTTTACAATTAAAATATATCCTGACCGGTGAAAGGCCTTTCGTCACAACGGTTCAGCATGCCGGCAGATCAGGTACGGATCCTGTCGAAACCTTTGCCATACACGCCCATTACATTATTCACGGACATAAAGGCATCCTGGTCAATCTCCTTAACGATGCGGAATATATGGCCGGCTTCAGGTTTCCGGACCATGACCAGCAGCACCGTTGTCTGTTCCCCGGTATACCATCCCTTCCCGTCAATAATAGTAATGCCGCGACCCGTTTCCTTTCCGATGCGCTCAGCAATGGCAGCGTATTTCTTGGAGAAGATAAACATCTGCACCGATTGCTTCGAACCGGTAAACAACAGATCGATCGTGTAGGAAGTAATGCCCATGGTAACATAACCGTAAACAATTTTTTCGAGCGACTGAAAGAGCAGGTATGAAGAAGCAATGATAAAAACATCCAGGTAAAGGATTATCCTGCCCGGACTTATGTTGCGGTATTTATTAATGATCATGGCAATGATATCAGTTCCGCCGGTACTGCCACCCTGGGAAAATACGATCCCGATTCCGGCACCCCCCAATATTCCACCGATAACTGCCGATAAGAACGTATCTGTGATAATTGGTTCTGTTATATAACGCTGTAACAATGAAAGCAGAAATGCAAGAATCACAACGCTGAAAATGGTTTTAACGCCAAAATTCACCCCCAGTATTTTAATGGCAATCAAAATAAGCACCGCGTTAATAATCAGGTAACTTATTCCTAATGAGAATCCCGATGCAAAAAAGATAAGCGTAGACACACCTGTGATCCCTCCTCCTGTTATTTTTGCGGGAATAAGGAAGGCCGTCCACCCCAAAGCATTCAGCAATAAGCCAAAGGTGATGATCAGGTGAGCGCGGACAGTCCTGGCATTTAAGTATCGCATCATGTTTAATCTTTAAAGGTAAAGACCGGTGATGTCCCAATGATTTGTTGCATTAAAAATATCGCTTTATGCAACGGAGCGGAGTGTTTTCATTTTTGTCTCAAAAGCTAAAAACAAAGCATAGTCGGAATCGATAAGTTTTTCGAAGATTTCTGCCGTTGTTGTTGAGGCATAGGTATGCGCTGCATTGCTGATGGTTGTGATCATTTTCTGCCATGCTTCGGCATCGGCTATCAGACCCATCCGTGAAGCTTCCCGGATAATATGCGCAGTGCCTGAAATAGCTTTGAGTCCCTGGGACTCAACATATATTTTCATGCAATTACAAGCCATACCATAAGTATATTCGAAACGGTGAATCAAACCTTCCTTCAGCAATTCATCAACTTCCTCCAATTCGAAATTTTCCTCGTCTTCCTCGGGCTTGAAAATATTGATGGCAACTGTAAGTTTTACCAATGCTTTCCGGTAAGCTAAAAACTGCAGTTCCCAGTTTGGCTCCTTCTGTTCTGTGCTCATAAACCGATCAGATTAATTAAATATAGATCAGGAATACATCTACCCATTCCTACTGTAAAAATAACTATTTATCACGTTAACCGTGAGATCACCATATTAAATTTGACTGCTGATGGCTTATGTTCCTGCCTGACAGGGGTGACGATAAATATTTAAAATTGATTTTTGTGATGAAATCAGGACTATATATCATTTTTTTTATGATGAATCCTGATTGATTTTAAATACTGCCTAATATCCACCCTGTTGGTCCAGAAAATAATTACAGCTAACAAACCGAATAAAAATATTTTAACAAATATGGACGCTATCAGAGATCTGATATCGGTTATAAAATATAGCATTGCGAAAAACGGGACTGCGAAAGCTAACGGGACCAGCATAAATTTTAGCGGCGTAGCGTGGAGTTTAACTAAATACTTATTAATTGCCCATGCAAGGATGGCCATAATAATATAAGACAAGGCAAATGAAATAGCAGCCCCGAGCTCGCCGAACCTTTTGAGTAATATAAAATTTAATATGACGTTGCTGGCGCCACTGAATAACACTGTAATCGTCATATAGTGAGTACTTCTGGAGTAGCCGAAATTCCTCAGGAAAGCGTATGCCAATTGATAAAAGAGATACCCGATTGTAAAGATTGGAATCAGGTATAAGGCCCCGGAGAACTCCTTTTTTGCTAATATCAGACCAATTTCTTCACCGAAAGCTGCAACACCGAATGCTGCAAGTATTGTCATTTTGAAAATTTTTGTAAAGTCCTTATCAAGCTGGTCATAATTTTTTGAATTCATATATTCAAAATAATATGGATTCCATGCCTGATGAGTTACGCCAATTGCGATGCTTACAAGTCCGCCGATTGCCAGGGCTAAACTGTAATAACCTGCCGCGCTGATGTTCTGTGAACTTCCAATGGCGATTTTCCCAAACTGTTCAATTAACACGCCGCTTAGCGCATATGGAATGAGCGGAACAGAATAAGTAAATATATATTTGATATAGGATTTATCGAAAGAGAATTTGAAATAGGGTAAAATATGTTTGACCCAGTAAATACAAAGTAAAAAGCCCGCCAGTATCTGACCGATTATCTGACCATAATCCTTTGCACGTGAAAAAACAAAAATAAAAAGTATTGAAAGCCCAAATCCGATGTAAACCCGGTTCAGGGATGAAATTGCAATTGTTTTGCTTCTTTTGAGCGGACCATAAATTTGTTCAAAGGTTAATCCAACGATGTTAATGAAGCTGAAAGGGATTAATAAAAAAACAATGTCCCGCTCCAACCCGACAAGTTTACTGAAATCATCCACAAAAATAATGAGCAGCAGCGCATTGATTGTAAAAGCAATAGTTGCCAGTATCGTAGAAGTACCAACAAATCGCTGGAAGTCTTCAGGGCTCTTTTGGTCGAAAAAGTATCGGCTGATCGACCTGTCCATACTTAACGACATGATGCTTCCTAAAATCCCGGCCACACCCAGAAAAATGCTTATCGTACCATATTCCGGCGCAGTAAGCAGTCGTGTATATACTGGTATGGATATGAATGCTAAAGCTCTGGTGGCTAAGTTTGCAATCAGATAGTTTCCACTATGCTTTAAAATCTCCCTGAAATCAGACATTTAAAATTCTGCTTTTTATTTTGTAATCAGTCATGGCTGTATAAAATATTTTATTTTTATAGGATATCATACCTGAAATGAATGAACTCAGCTACGGTCATGGTTCAGGACATATTGCGAAATCAACATAGTAGCCGTAGCATTTTCCTTAATCATTGCAACTGGCAGGCCCCTGGTTGATTTATGCATATACGCTTTTAATCCGCTTTTTATTTTTTTGGCTGTACTATTTAAGCCCAGCATTGTCAGTATTTTTTTTCGATAAGCCTTCATGGTACTGGTATCGAATGAATGCTCCAGATATATATCATGAATCGCCTGAATGGTAATCACTGCATCATTATAGGAGCAGCTTGTTTCATCACAGTACTTGTTTACCAATAACACCAAATAATCATTGTATTCGTTTTTATATTCAGGCCTGGTCCTTATTACAGTAAATCTGTCGGTAACAGCACCTGCAGAATTAGCTATGAATTCACGAGCAGAGTACAATGAATTTAATAAATAATGCTTGCCCCTGATCGCACTGAGTATACTCACGTAGAGTTCCAATAGGCACAGATTTCTAATTAAGGTTTTCCCTTCATAAATACATCCCGAATAAACTTCATTAAAAGTGTCGGTCCTGAATACGGCATAATAATACTGGTGGTAGTTTGCCATCAGATTCCGAAGCCTGCCTGCAGGGGCATCCAGCGTCAGATCCAGTTCTTTTACATTTTGATAAATAGGGTAGAATGCAAGCCGGTTTTTTATTTTTTCAAATCGCAGGTATAAACCTTGTCCTGAATTATAATTTTTATTTGCATCCAGAAAGGTAATGATATTCTTTACTGCATCCGGGACAATAAAGTCATCATCTGCGCACATGAACACATAACTTGTTTCTATTTCATCCAGGATATAAAATATCTTCAGTGCCAGATCAGTTTTAGGATAATGAAAATATTTTATTCTGGGATGATCAAAAACAGTAGGGTGTTTTTCATTTGATGAGTCACTGATAATGATATTAAAATCTGATTCATGAAGATAATAATCGATTATTCTCGTTAACCGGTCAGGTCTGTTGTGGGCAGGTATAATTACAGTGGCAGTTAGCATTTGGACGACGCGCTTAGGATATAATTTTGGCATAAATGGTTTTAGCCTTAAAAATATGATCTGATATTGTTGCGTTAGAATTTTTCTGGATGGAATTTAAAAAATCATCGACCTGGTTGTATAACCCGGGTTTAAAGTTTTTATCGAGTGAATCATCAAAAATATGCGCAATAACCGGGATAGATCCTTTCATTTGTATACCAATAGTTTCCAATGGTTTAAGATAAATTCTTCTTTTACCTGTAAGTAATTCAATGGCCCACCTCCCGGCACTTTCCCAGTTTGAGATATAGCTGAACAGGACGCCATTTTCAGTGATCCCTGCACCAGCAAAATTTGTTTTTTCGTGCCAGGTAAGTTTACCCGACCTGCTGTAGGCCTGCCATTCAGCCGGGTTACCTGCAAGAAAAAAGGCGAGGTCAACAACGTGTGTTGAGTTGGCGAAAAACCAGTTTTCTTTAACACCATCGGCTTTATGTAAAGGTTCGATTTTATGGGCCCATTCCGTGAACTCAAAATGCATACTCTGCAGTCCTCCGTCCTCTTCAATCAGTCGTTTAGCTTCAACCACCGAGGCATAAAACCTGCGGTTATAGGCAACAAGAACTTTATCTCCATATGGCTTAAGGTTCTCTTCATTTGCCAGCAGTTCACCAATACTGATGGCTGCTGGCTTTTCAACCAAAACTTTTTCAACACCGGCCTTCAGAACCATCAACAGTGCAGGCATCAGCGCTTCTGTTCCGGTAGCAAGGATAACGTAAGCATTCCCGGAAAATCCGCTGTTCCTGATGTATTTCTCAACGCCCCCGGTTACCGCCTTTATGCCCGTTGCTTCCTCAAAATTCGCGGCAGAAACTTCACCTCTTCCGATAACGGTAAAACTGACATTTTGTGCTTTCAGAACCTTTGCATAATCGATGGCATGAGGGCCTGTTCCTATTAAAAATATACTTTTCTCCATTATGTTATGGGTAAAATTGTCTGTGATAAACCGGTTACGTTGTTATAGGTTTCCAATAATCTGCGGATAAAAAGCTCATGCGAATGGCAGGCTTCCTTATATACAGGCAAATCACAGGTCCCTTTCTCAAAAAGGCTGATGACAAGTTTTGTAGTTAGTGCACTTTGAAATTCCATTGTAAATTCCTTCTTTTCGACGGAAAAGCCCTTGTCTTTTTTAAGCACATATATTTGCGGAGTACCTGATTCCTGTATGATATAACGGCTATCACCGTTGAATACAGTTATTGTCAAGGCAGTCATGTCTCCGGGAAATGATGTAACCTGAAAAACAGAATTATCTGTCAACAATCCTTTAATCGTGCCGGTAAATTCCGCAAAACCTTTTCTTTTACTTTGCAGTAAAGCATTGTCTACCCAATCAGTATCAAGAGTTAATACTTTCGAAGATGACAGAAAAGTGAATAAATCAATAAAATGCAAACCATTGCAACCTAAACCCCAGTTGCCACCAGTGACCTGGTATACTTTAGGTTTCCCATCATTCATTTCATTTTTCAATTGACTGTAGACATCAAACATTCGTCGCGAATGATTCACCCATGTCAATATATGATATTTTTCGAGTAAAACAGAAATGCGGTAATATGCTGCTATTTCCTGGAAAAGAACTTTTTCCAGGATAAGGTATTTAACCTGATGGCTTTCCAATAACCGGTTAATGATCATTTCACGCACATCTGCATTGGTGGCTACAATAACGAGTTCGAATTCAGCTGGCAGTGCCTCCCACGTTGAGTAAAAATGAATATCATGTGTATGTTCTATTTCTCCGGCCCTTTGCCTGGCGACCTGAAGTGATTCATCAGAGGGATCAAGCACAAACACATCCATGGGTGAGTTTACCTTCAATAACCCTTGTAAATGCCGGCTGCCGAGTTGTCCGGCACCAATAATGAGTGTTCTTCTTTTTATAGCACTATCCATCCTCGTTCAACTATTATAACTTGTTGTGTAACCTGTTTTAAAATTATTTAGCGCAAAATGGCAACGACGGGTTCCGTTTCATCAGGATTTTCCTTTTTCAGCTTCATCCAGGGGAATACGAGAAGGGATTTGCCAGTTCATAAATAAAACCTGCAATAAAATATTTATACGAATTTCCACCTGCTGCTATCAGGATGCCAGATAATGCGTAAAATTAGTGATTTCGCCTTTTATCACAAGTGATTTTCTGAAAATTAGAAGGTAAAGGCTAAAAGATGGCTTAATCCAACATAAAAGACGTATAAAATGCCTGAAAGCCGATCCCATTAAATAATTACACCTATATGAATTAACCTTCATTAAAAAATAAATATTTTTCACTCAAATATAATATGTTTCAAGACTATTGCTTTCTGACATTTTTTTAGTTATATTTGTTATTAAAGAATAGCCAGAGCGGATGCCGAAAAGCTATAAAGAGTAGGCTAACGAAATAAACAACGCTGATGCCGGTAACAACTGATTTGCAAAATGCACCTTTCAGGTCCAAAAATATAATCGCTTATAGCATTACTGCCCTGGCCATAGGTGGCACCGTGTACATTGCCATAATGGCTTTCAGTATGGACGGGTCGGCGGCCAGCATGGAAAAACTGAAATTCCTGGCCACAACAATGCTGCCCTTGTGGGGAACCTGGATGGGAACAATTCTTGCATTTTATTTTGCCCGCGAGAATTTCGAAGCTGCGCAGAAAAGCGTGAACCAGATGGTTGATAAACTGAGTCCCATGCAAAAACTGGAGTCCATCAGAGCTTCAGCGGTTATGATTCCTTTTGCAAACATGAAGGTAATCAGTATTGATGAATACGGCGCTAAGTCAATTCTGAGCAATATGCTGAATAATCCTGTATTTGAAGGATTTAATCGTTACCCGATTGTCAAAGGCACGATTTGCCGGCAAATCGTGCACCGGAGCATTCTGGATGCTTATGTTGTCAGATGCATCAGTGATTCACAGATTGATGCAACCAAACTGACGCTCAATGATTTTCTCCATGAAAATACAAACCGGGTACTTGTAAATTATCTCCTTAATGGTGTGGCCTATGTAAAAGCCGGAAGCACTTTGCTCGAGGCAAAGCTGGCGATGGAGAAAACAGCAGGCTGCCAGGATGTTATCATCACTGCTACAGGTAATGCGAACGAAGATGTAATCGGTTGGATAACAAATGTTATCGTGGCAAATAATTCCAGGGTTGATTAACCTTGCAACAACGCCTCAGCTAATAAATTTTAAACTGATGCTAAATTTAACATATTCACAAAACTAAATCTATATTTGTATTACATCAACTCCCCAGCTATATGGAAGCATATTTCAATCCTCAAGACGGCATGTATTATCCCTCTAAAGAAATCCTGAAGCGGGCTAATGTTAAAGAATACGAAACCATGTATCAAAAATCCATCGACGACCGGGAAGGATTCTGGGCCGGCGAAGCTAAAAAACTGGATTGGTATAAAAAATGGGATAAGGTACTCGACGACAGCAATAAACCATTTTACAAATGGTTCACCGGTGGTAAAATAAATATTGTTCACAATGCCATCGACCGTCACCTGAAATCGGAAACGCGCAACAAACTTGCGATAATATGGGAAGGTGAGCCTGGGGATGTGCGCACATTCTCATACCATGCGCTTAACCGCGAAGTATCCCGGTTTGCAAATATCCTCAAAGCTATGGGATGTAAAAAGGGTGATGTGACAACCATCTATATGCCACAAATTCCCGAACTGGTCATCGCCATGCTTGCCTGTGCCCGTATCGGTGCAGTTCACAGTGTCGTATATGGCGGATTCAGCTATGAAGCTTTGTCCGAACGAATCCATGATTCACAAAGCCGGATTCTCATTACTGCCGATGGAGGCTACCGCCGTGGCAAGACAACCCACCTGAAAGAAATTGCCAATGAAGCCATGAAACGCTCTGCCACCATTGAGGTATGCATTACCGTTAAACGGACCGGTGAGGCCTGCTATATGGAAAATGACCGCGATTTCTGGTATCATGATTTAATGTTGATGCCGCTCGACTGCAAGGACTGCAAAACAGAAGTCATGGATGCCGAAGATCCGCTCTTTATCCTGTATACTTCTGGCACCACCGGCAAACCAAAGGGCCTGATACACACACATGGCGGATATGCCGTGTATACCGCTTCAACATTCAAATCTGTTTTTGACATAAAGCCTGCGGACCGCTGGTGGTGTGCAGCCGACCCGGGCTGGATCACCGGTCATAGTTATATTGTATACGGACCGCTTATCAACGGTGCTACACTGATGCTGTATGAGGGAGCCCCAAACCATCCTTATCCGAACCGGTGGTGGCAAATCATAGAGAAATATGGGATAAACATCCTGTACACCTCTCCCACAGCCCTGCGCGGATTAATGAGGTTTGGCGATTCCTGGGCAACCCGGCACGACCTGAAATCGCTCCGATTGCTTGGCTCTGTGGGTGAACCTATCAACCCTGAAGCCTGGAAGTGGTATCATGATGTCATTGGTAAGGGTAAATGCCCCATCATGGATACCTGGTGGCAAACAGAAACAGGTGGATTTATGCTAACGCCTTTGCCCATTATGCCGCTCAAACCCGGATCATGTGCAAAACCATTTTTCGGAAATGAAATCGACGTGGTGGACGAAAAGGGAAATAAGGTAAAACCTGGTGAAGAAGGAACCCTGGTGATTAAAAATCCCTGGCCGGGAATGGCAAGAACCATCCTGCACGATCCTGATCGCTATGTGGAAAAATACTGGCAAAAATATGAGAAACAAGGCTGGTACCTTGCCGGCGATTCAGCCAAAATTGATGAAGACGGTTATTTTTGGATCATCGGCCGCATCGATGATGTGATCAAAGTAAGTGGTTACCGCCTCGGTTCAGCCGAAATTGAAAGTGCTCTCTGCAGCCATCCGGCCGTTGCAGAAGCTGCAGCGATAGGACTGCCGGATGAACTGCGTGGTAACATTATCCATGTTACTGTAGTATTGCGCGATAATATTGCTCAGGACGATAAACTTGCCGAGGAACTTAAAACGCATGTCGAAAAGGAAATCGGCCCCATTGCAAAACCTGCAATTGTTGTTTTTACCGACAAATTACCCAAGACGAGGAGTGGCAAGATCATGCGCCGGGTGATTAAGGCCCAGTCACTTGGGTTAGACACCGGCGATATCTCTACCCTGGAAGAATAGTTTTGGAAACAGTCACTGGGGCAGCTGAATTTAATTAAATAAAGCGATCAGGAGTCTTTGAAAAATCATATAAATTGCGCTGAAGTTGTCAAAGCATTAAAAATGTTTAAGCGGAATTAGGACAAAAGGAAAATTTATTTACCTTTGCCACCTCAAAAGTAATAGCGATGAAAAGAACATTTCAACCCTCGAATAGGAAAAGAAAAAACAAACATGGTTTTATGGAGCGCATGTCTTCTGCTAATGGACGCAGAGTACTTGCCGCACGCAGAGCTAAAGGAAGGAAGAAATTAACAGTTTCGGACGAAGGGAAATAAGGTGTTTTTGCATTAGCGAAAGGCTACCTGTTTCTATTAAAATATCTGACCTATTTTTGAAAGGAGGCAATGCATAATTGCTTCCTTTCTTAGTTTAAAGTTGGTCAATTTAAATAAAAATTGGTATTTTCGCGGGCATATAGCCATATATCATTCTTATCAGTAATTTTTCACACCCATGATTTGCCAGGCATCGCTTGTAGGGATTTTCCGCTTGATCATCATTTTCTTTCTGGTCTACGTTGTCTTTGCTACGCTTACGCGCTATGTCTTCCCCATTCTGCTCCGCAATTTTATGCGAAACGTCAGCAACCGTTTCACTGCCGAAAATCCTGACCTTTTCAATAGCCCGGATATGAAGGAAGGTGAAGTAAAAATAAATAACATTCCGGATGCGCCGCAAAAACGTAAAAATGCGCAGGATGATGAATACATTGATTACGAGGAAATCAAAGATCAGGATAACAAATCAACCAAAGCTTAAAGGTTAAAGGATAAAGGAGAAAGGTTAAAGGAGAAAGGCTCATTGTTAATTGATCCAGTCCCAAGTCACCAGTTAACAGACACCCATTAAAAATCACCAATTACCAGACACAAATCACCAACTTAGCGCAACACGTAAATTCCATCTGATAATTTAAATTAACAGCAAATTATTAATTCTAGATGAAAAAAATCAATTTCCGCACATTGGCGCCTTACCTGGCTGCTATCGTTATTTTCGTCATTATCATAATGGTTTATTTCACACCATTGCTGGAGGGAAAAAAGATTAAACAACATGATATTTCACAGTGGAAAGGGATGTCAAAGGAAATTGTTGATTTTCGTGCAAAAACCGGTGAAGAGCCTCTCTGGACCAATTCCATGTTCAGTGGGATGCCGGCTTATCAGATTTCGGTTGTGTACAAAGCTAATCTTGTAAAATATATTGACAACATACTTAAACTCGGACTGCCCCACCCTGCAGGCCTGACATTTCTTTACTTCCTTGGTTTCTTCATTTTACTGCTGGTACTGGGCATTGATCCCTGGCTATGTATAGCAGGTTCCATTGCATTTGCATTCTCATCCTATTTCTTTATCATCTTCGAAGCCGGACACAACAGCAAGGCCCATGCCATTGCATATATGGCGCCGGTACTGGCAGGTATTATCCTCACCTACCGAGGCAAATACCTGCTCGGAGGCCTGCTCACCGCTCTTTTCCTTTCGCTTGAACTCCTGGCAAATCATCTTCAGATTTCTTATTATCTTGGCCTGATCATCTTAGCCTTTGGAATTTCAGAATTCGTCTTTCATGTGAAGGAGAAAAGTCTCAGGTCATTTTTCATAGCTTCAGCAATCGTATTAGCAGCCGGATTCCTGGCCATAGGCACTAATATCACAAATATCTGGGCTACATACCAATATGGGAAAGAAACCATCAGGGGGAAAACGGAACTCACCAGTGAAAAAGAAAACCGCACGAGTGGTCTCGATAAGGATTATGCAACCGGATGGAGTTATGGCATAGGCGAATCGATGACGCTACTCATTCCCAATGCCAGAGGCGGTGCTTCGGCTGGAAGTTTAGGTGTTAAATCCGCAACCTATAAAGCCCTGATGCAAAATAATGTTCCTGAAGCAAGTGTCACACAGGTACTCAACAACCTCCCGCTTTACTGGGGCGAACAACCGATAGTCTCGGGGCCTGTGTATGTTGGAGCTATCCTTATCTTCCTCTTCATGCTCGGACTACTGGTAGTCGAAAACCGATACAGATGGTGGCTTCTGGGCGCCACTGTGCTTTCATTAATGCTCGCATGGGGACATAATTTCATGCCACTTACCGATTTCTTCTTCAAATATGTTCCCGGTTACAATAAGTTCCGTTCTGTTTCGATGACCCTGGTTATCGCCGAATTCACCATACCACTGCTGGCCATTCTCGCCCTGCGAAAAGTATTTTCGGATGGGGTTGACAAGAAGAAAATGATACGTCAGCTTGCATATGCTGCAGGAATTACTGCCGGCATCACCATCATATTTGCACTTTTCGCCGGAAGCATGTTCAATTTCTCAAGTTCCCAGGACGTTCAGTATAAGGATTACTTCCCCGCCTGGATGATGGCGGCTATCCGCCTCGACAGGGCATCTATGCTCACTTCCGATGCATGGCGTTCATTCTTCTTTATCCTGCTTGCAGCAGCTACCCTGTGGGCTTATCTTACGGATAAGCTTAAGAAATATCCTGTCTTTGCCATTCTGGCTGTTTTAATACTTGTCGATCTTTGGGCTGTAAATAAGCGCTATGTGAACAATGATGATTTTGTACGCAAGAGCCTGGTGGATGTGCCTTTCCAGCCTACACAGGCTGATGAGCTCATCATGAAAGACCTTGACCCCGACTACCGTGTCATGAATCTCACCGTAAATCCGTTCAATGATGCAAGCAATTCCTATTTCCATAAGTCAATAGGTGGCTATCACGGCGCCAAGCTCAGAAGGTACCAGGAACTTATTGAACGTCATTTGAGCAGAAACAACATGAATGTTTATAACATGCTCAATACTAAATATTTTATTGTCCCCGGAGCAGATAAACAACCAACTGTCCAGCTCAATATGCAGGCTTTGGGCAATGCATGGTTTGTAAACGACGTGAACCTGGTTAAAAATGCTGATGAAGAGATCAATTCCCTCACTGCTTTTAATCCGGCAGAAACGGCTATTGTTGACAAAAGATTTGAAGCTGATCTGAAAGGTCACAGCATTGCCAAAGATTCCACAGCATCTATCACCCTGAAGGAATACAAGCCAAACCACCTTACCTACGTGTCGAATTCAGGGAAAGAACAACTTGCAGTATTCTCGGAGATTTATTATAACAACGGCTGGAATGCCTACATCGACGGAAAATCAGCACCTTATTTCCGCGCCAATTATGTATTACGGGCAATGATTGTCCCTGCAGGAAAACATACCATCGAATACAAATTTGAACCTGCTGTTTTCCGCACCGGTGAAAAAATATCGCTTGCGAGTTCATTACTGCTGATCATCCTGCTGATCGGAGGAGGTGTTTTTGGCTGGATGAAAAAGGAATAGTCATCTCAAAAATTGGCTTATTCGATAAAGGCATAAACATAAAATGAACGACGTATGAAGCGGGTGCTCATCATCACATACTATTGGCCACCCAGCGGAGGTGCAGGCGTTCAACGCTGGCTTAAATTTGTTAAATACCTCCGGAATTGGGGATGGGAACCAGTTGTTTACACTGCAGCAAATCCCGAAGCACCTGCCCTGGATCACTCATTGTTTAAAGATGTTCCTGAAGGACTGGAAGTCATTCACCAGACCATCTGGGAGCCTTACACCTT
Source organism: Bacteroidales bacterium (assembly GCA_038246075.1). Classification (GTDB taxonomy): domain Bacteria; phylum Bacteroidota; class Bacteroidia; order Bacteroidales; family DASVHX01; genus DASVHX01. Next base: position 62,588 of record JBBRRV010000002.1, on the reverse strand, counting down.
TTACCGCAAGTTCGTAGGCCTTAAAAAAGATGACAAAATCAGTGCCGGCTTCCTGAGCGAAAACAAAAAGCCTGGCTTTGCCGATAAAGTCGCTGTCTGGCTGAGGGGTAACCTGTTTATTCCCGATGCACGCAAGTTCTGGATCAAACCTTCCATTGGATTTCTGACAACTTATTTGAAGGAGCATCCTGTTGATGCCGTCGTCTCTACTGGTCCTCCGCACACCACACATCTTATCGCACTTGGCATCAAACAACGGCTTAATTTGCCCTGGCTAGCCGATTTCAGAGATCCATGGACGAAGATCGATTTCTATGATAAACTGATGTTGACGCCCATGGCCAATCGGCGCCATCACAGGCTCGAAAATAATGTGCTCAGGGCTGCCGACCGCATTGTAACCGTAAGCTGGAGCTGGGCCAGAGATTTTGATGCGCTGGGGTCTAAGCATACGGATGTGATCACCAATGGTTTCGACCCTGCAGATTTCCCTGCCACCAATCACAGCAAGCCACCGGCATTCCTGCTCACTCATATCGGTTCACTCAATAAGGACCGCAATCCTGAATTCCTTTGGCGTGTGTTGGGCGAAATGGCCAAAACCAATGAAGCCTTCCGTCATTTGCTCAAAATAAGGTTTATCGGCAAAACAGATTTCAGTGTGTTTGAAAGCCTCGAACGCCATGGACTTTCGCAGTGTGCTGAAAAGATCGACTATGTGCCTCATGATAAAGCGCTTGAACTCTCGGCTGGCTCGGCTGTTTTGCTGTTGCTGATCAACAATACGTCAAATTCATTAGGCATCATTCCCGGAAAGGTATTTGAATACCTGGCCACACGCAGGCCGGTCCTCTGTATCGGCCCTCTGGCAGGCGACAGTGCACGTATTATTAAAGAAACAAACGCTGGTCCCGTGGTGGATTTTGGTGATGAACCAGGACTGCATACTGCTCTAAGTGAATTATTTAGCCAATATACAAACAGTGAACAGCCTCAAAATGAAACTTCAATAGATCAATACTCACGTAAAGCGCTTACGGGCGATATTGCCCGGTTGCTCGACCAGATTTCCATTTCTCACGCTACAAAATGACAAAACCAGTTAAAATACTCGTAATTGCCGGAGCCAGGCCTAACTTCATGAAGATTGCACCCATTATGCGAGCCATGAAAGCTTCTCCAAAACTTGAACCCATATTGGTTCATACCGGCCAGCATTATGATGTTCAGATGTCCCAAACTTTTTTCACCGAACTTCAGATACCCAATCCCGACATCTCACTCGAAGTTGGGTCGGATACCCATGCCAGGCAGGTTGCCAGGATCATGGAACGATTTGAAACAGTCTGTGACGAGCAGATGCCCCAGGCCATACTCGTGGTTGGTGATGTTAATTCCACCATGGCCTGCAGCATTGTTGCCGCTAAAAAAGATATCCGCATCATTCATGTGGAAGCAGGCATCCGCAGTCGCGACCGCTCGATGCCCGAAGAGATCAACCGCATGGTGACGGATGCCATCACTGACATCTTACTGCCACCTTCATCTGACGCAGTGGAAAACCTGCTGGCCGAAGGTCATGCCGCCGGTAAAATCCACCTCGTGGGCAATATTATGATCGATACGCTGCTGACTTCCCGATTGCTGATCGACAAGTCGGATATCCTGGAAAAACTTGGCCTTAAACAGGGCGGTTATGCTTCTCTGACCTTGCACCGCCCAAGCAATGTTGACAATGTTGAAAATTTCAGCAAGATACTTGCAGCCCTGGATATCATTCAGCAGGAAATTCCAATTGTATTCCCCATTCATCCCCGCACACGCAAGATGATTGACGAACTGGGCCTCAACGCTTATGTTGACAGCCTTAAAAATCTTATCCTGTGCGATCCCCTGGGTTATTTCGATTTTGGAAAACTGATATCGGCTTCTCGTTTTGTGCTTACCGACAGTGGCGGAATACAGGAAGAAACCACCGTTTATGGTATTCCTTGTATTACGCTGCGTGAAAATACCGAACGCCCCGTTACTGTGTGGGAAGGCACCAATGAACTTGCCGGCTGTGACACACAGAAGATCGTTGCCTTTGCCAGGGAAATACTTGCCGGGCATTGGAAAAAAGGACGTATTCCTGAATTGTGGGATGGGCATGCTGCGGAAAGAATTATTGCGGTGTTGGAAAAGGAACTATAGGCACTCCATTGAGGTATTAGGCATTAGGCAATAGGCAACAGATTCGATATTGAAAAACGCGCACAATATCATAAAAATGACGATAGCAGGAAACCAACTCCAGGCACTCTAGGCACTCCCAACTCTAGGCACTCTAGGAACTCTAGGAACTCTAGGAACTTTAGGCACTCCCAACTCCAGGCACTCTAGGCACTCCCAACTCTAGGCACTTTATTAAACTGATAATAACCCAACCATGATACAATTTCTCTGGATATTGCTGCAGCGGCTGCTCAACCCATCCTGCACCATTCATGCTGCAAGCCTTTGCAGAAAGGTCCAATTCGGACGCGGTGTGACGATAGAAGCAGGATCACATGTATGTGCGGGCAGTATCGGCCATCACACATACATCAATAAATACTGTCTTATTGACCGGAATACCCTTGCTATCGGCAACTTTTGCTCCATCGCCTATGGAGTCAAAACGGGACTCGGCAATCATCCTGCAAGCTGGGTCAGCACGCACCCGTTTGCCTATGATCAGAAATACGGCTTTGTCAATAAAAATCGCCCGTTTGAAGAGCAGATCACGCATAAATGCATCATCGGCAATGACGTATGGATCGGAGCCAATGCTACAATACTGGCTGGGATTACTGTGGGCAATGGTGCAATTATCGGGGCTCATTCGCTGGTAACAGCTGATGTTGAGCCTTACAGCATTGTTGCCGGAACACCGGCTAAACATATCCGCTTCCGCTTCGATCCGGAAACAATTACCGGCCTGCAGCGATTAAAATGGTGGGACTGGGAAGATAAACGAATACAGCAAATGGTGGGAGAATTTGATGATCCGGCTAAACTCCTCGCTGATCTCTAGCGGACCAGCAATTTACTGACGAAAGTAGAAATATCATAAGGTTCATTAAATACTTTATACAATTCGTTCATCAGGTAATACTGCTCTGGAGGCATTCCTTTTTTCTTCAGTTCCTCAACAAATATATTAACGGCTATCTTTCCTTCCAGTACAACTTTATCTGAAATATCCTGGGTGAAGAATCCTTTTCCGATCAGCAACCCCAGTGTGCGGTTGCGGCTAAGGTCATTCAGCGAAGTAAGGCCAAAGTCACCTATCCCGCAATAATTAAACATGGTTTCCTCGCGGCCACCTGAAAAAATTAAAATATGCCGCATCTCGTTGAAGGCTTTTGTAAAGGCCAGAAATCTAAGGTTTGGCGAATTAAAGTTGGCATCCACGATACCGATGATGATCGCATAAATATTCTTGATAATGCTCAGGATTTCAACACCCCGCATATCAGTGGAATAATCAAGGTAGATAATCGTATCCTTAAACGTATCGGCGAATACCGGAAACAGTGATTCTTCGGGAGCTCCCAATGTAAAAGCCGTGGGAATATTGTTAATGATTTCGCGGGCGAATGTAGGTCCCTTGAGCGAACAAACCACAAGATCGGATTGGCTGCTGAGGCTCTCGGTTATGGTATTATTATCAGCGCCAAAACCTTTGGCCAGATTCACAAGAATAGCTTTCGGAGAGATCAGTTTGCGGTGTTGAGCCACATAATCTTCTGTATTAACCGATGGAATTGCCAGGAAGATGATATCGGCATCTTCAAGCACATGCACATTGGTAGTAGCTTTCAGCCTCGGGCTCAGCCTGATATTCGGAAAATATTTCTGGTTGATATGATCTGTGCTGATTGTATTCACTACCTCTTCCTCGATAGATAGTAAGCGAACGTTGAGTTCGGGACGGACAGCCAGCGCATTGCCAAGGGCTGTCCCTATTGACCCGGCGCCAACGATGCAAATATTCGGATTTTCCATCATTTTTTGCCTTTCAGATTTAAGGCGCAAAGATAGACCAAAAACCAGACGGCACCGAACATTAGCATAAGAGGTGTTATAGCCATTGATAATGTAAATATGCGTACATTTGGAATAATTTAAACTTTCCTGGCATAAACAGTATATGAGCAAAGAGGAAATCGTGCTTTTTGGTGGCGGAGGCCATTGTAAATCAGTGATCGACACCATCGAGCAGGAAGGAAAGTTCGCAGTAGCCGGTATCGTTGACATGCCTTCGCGGCTACATGAGAAGATACTGGGCTATGAAGTTTTCGCCAATGATGATGATCTGCCGCAATTGGCCAAAGCATACAAGCATTTCTTTATAACCATCGGGCATGTGCGTGATTACCGACCTCGCTGGCACATGTATGAGTTGCTCGTGACACATGGATGCCGCTTGCCGGTGATCATTTCGCCAAGAGCCTATGTATCACCACACGCCAGCCTTGGTCAGGGTACACTTGTGATGCCCTTTGCTTTTATCAATGCAGGCGTAATAATCGGACCGAATTGCATTGTGAACACTTCCTGTCTTATAGAACATGATAGCATTATTGGCGCCAACAACCATATTTCAACTGCCTGCGTTGTGAATGGCACCTGTACAATCGGAAACAATAATTTTATTGGCACGAATGCCACCTTGCTCAACAACCTGACCATCGGGAACAGCAACCTTTTCGGGGCCGCTGCTGTTGTAGTTAGAAATGTGGGTGATGGGTTAAAACTATATGGTAATCCTGCCACTGTAATTGGAAAATCGCATGACTAAAATAATTATCATAGCTGAAGCCGGCGTAAATCATAACGGGCAGATGGAACTTGCCCACAAACTGGTAGAAGCTGCGGCTGAAGCCGGGGCTGATTACGTAAAATTCCAGACCTTCAAGACCGGGCACCTTGTAACATCCGCTGCACCAAAGGCAGCCTACCAGGCTATACAGCAAGGCAGCGAGCCCGGAGAAAGCCAGTATGATATGTTACGCAGGCTCGAACTTGACCGGAATGCACACCTCCAGCTGATTGAACAATGCAAACGCAGCCGGATAAGATTCCTCTCAACGGCTTTTGACCTCGAAAGCATCGACCTGCTCCTGGAGTTTGGCATGAGTTTGTTTAAGATTCCTTCCGGGGAAATCACCAACCTTCCTTATCTGAGAAAAATAGGATCTTTGGGAAAATCAGTAGCACTTTCAACCGGAATGTCCACCATGGAAGAAATTAAGCAGGCCGTGGATGTGCTGACAGTTGCAGGCACCCCATTGAATAAAATAACCTTATTGCAGTGCACAACTGAATACCCTGCGCCCATGGAGGATGTAAACCTGAAAGCAATGCTTTCACTGGGTGAAACATTTAACGTTAGATCAGGATTTTCCGACCACACGCAGGGAATTGAAATCGCCATCGCTGCTGCAGCACTTGGTGCCAAAATAATAGAAAAACATTTTACGCTCAATCGTTCATTACCGGGTCCCGATCACAAGGCTTCGCTCGAACCGCACGAACTCAAAGCCATGGTTAAAGCCATCCGCAACGTTGAGAAGGCGCTGGGTAGCGGGATTAAAGAACCTTTACCATCCGAATTAAAAAACCTGACAGCGGCCCGCAAGAGTATTCACCTTGCTACCGATCTGCCTGCAGGACATATCCTCACAGAAACTGACCTGGCAATGAAAAGGCCTGGAAACGGCATCAGTCCAATGCTGATGGATGACATCATTGGCAGGAAATTAAAAATAAAGCTGGAATCCGACACCCAGCTTCAAATGGATCATCTTCTGTGAAAATAGCCATTCTCACAAGCTCCCGGGCCGATTTCGGCATCTACCTTCCTTTACTGCGTGCCCTTGCATCCGATCCGTTTTTTGAATTAAAAATCATCGCTTTCGGGAGTCACCTATCCCCTGCTTTTGGCATGACCATAGACCAGATCATTTCGGAAGGGTTTGATGTAGCCTACCGCATTCCCGTTATGCCGGAAGATGACAGCCCTGCTGCTATTTCCACGGCAATGGGGAAAACAATGGAAGCCTTTACAAAAGTATGGACAAACGAGCGTTTTAGCCTGGTATTTGCCCTTGGCGACCGTTTCGAGATGTTTGCCGCCGTGGCTTCGGGCGTCCCGTTTAACATCAGATTTGCACACATCCACGGAGGGGAAACTACAAAGGGCGCTATCGACGATGCTTTCAGACATTCCATCACCCACATGTCGCAGCTGCATTTTACCAGCACAGAGGTGTATCGCCGGCGTGTTGCAGAACTCAAGGGATCAGATGAAAATGCATACAACACCGGCGCTTTAAGTATGGATTACCTGCATCATGTTCAGCTGCTCTCCGTTGAGGCTTTTAAACAACAATTTCAAATTGACCTTAGCCTGCCGACAATTCTGAGCACCTTCCACCCGGAAACTGTTTCTTACGAAAATAACACACAGGCCATCGATGAACTGATCGCAGCATTTGTATACCTGAATGATTACCAGATCGTCATTACCATGCCGAATGCGGATACGACTGGTCTGATGATAAGGGAAAAACTCGGGGCTTTTGCCAACGGAAAAAGCCGGGTTCACCTGGTCGAAAATTTCGGCTCGCTTGGCTACCTTAGCTGCATGAAATACAGTAAAATGCTTGTCGGCAATACATCCAGCGGATTTTTCGATGCTGCCTTTTTCCCGAAATGGGTCATTAACCTTGGTAACCGCCAGCAAGGCCGGATCATTACGCCAAATATTATCAACTGCCCGTTGAAATCAACAGAAATCATTGCAGCCGTGAACAAGGTTGCCAAATCCGGCGAACCCGATCCGGTTGATATCTATGGTGATGGAAACACCGCGTACAAAATCGTTAAAATTCTCAAAAATGAATCCTGCTGAACTGCAAAAACAATTTATAGATGAAAAGGAAACTGTTAAAGTAGCCTTGTTAATGCTCAATGAAATACCTGATACTTTAACACTCTTCGCTTTGAATGACGACAAACAGCTCGTTGGCACGCTTACCGACGGTGATGTGCGGCGGGGGCTTCTAAGCGGATTAACTTTAGATACGCCTGTCAGTGAGTTCATGTTTCGTCAGTACCGCTTTATCCGCAAAAACGAATTTGACCTGCATGACATTGAAAATTTCCGGAAAAGGCTCATCAAACTCGTTCCATTGCTTGACGATCAAAAAAGAGTTATCAAGATTATTAACCTGAACAAGCAGCGGTCCGTTCTCCCGTTGGATGTAGTGATTATGGCCGGTGGCCGCGGAGAAAGGTTACGCCCGCTCACGGATACAATTCCGAAACCCCTGCTTAAAATAGGCGACAAACCGATTCTGGAACATAATATAGATCGCCTGATTGATTTTGGTCTTGACGATTTTCACATTGCCGTCAAATACCTTGGCGAACAGATCGAAACCTATTTCGGCGACGGCAGTTCAAAATCCATCAATATCGATTATATCCGCGAGACTGCACCCATGGGAACTATTGGCGCCATAAGCCTGATAGAAGGATTCTCCAGCGAGCATGTGCTGATCATCAATTCCGATATCCTTACCAATATCGATTACGAGGATTTTTACAAGAATTTTATCGAAGAGGATGCTGTAATGGCAGTCGCCTCTATTCCCTATAAAGTAAATATGCCCTTTGCCGTGCTCGAGACCTCGGGCAGCCGCATCCTTTCATTCCGCGAAAAACCTGTCTATACCCATTATACGAATGCCGGCATCTATATTGTAAAACGCGAACTTTTGCACATGATACCTGCCGGACAACATTACCATGCTACCGAACTGATGGATGCTGTATTGGCACAGGGACAAAAATTAATCCATTACCCTATCCTTGGCTACTGGATGGATATAGGCCGGATTGAGGATTTTGAAAAGGCACAACAGGAAATCAAACACATTAAATTCTAATGCACACACTTTTTATTATTCCTGCCAGAGGCGGTTCCAAAGGAATTCCGGGAAAAAACGTAAGGTTGTTCGCCGGCAAGCCTCTCGTTAGCTATGGCATTGACCTTGCCCGGCAGTTTGCAGCAGATGCTGACATCTGCCTCTCGACTGACGATGATGCTATTGCTGCCGTGGCCGAAGGAATGGGATTGTATCTTCCGTTTCGCCGCCCACCTGAATTATCCACCGATACCGCTTCTTCTGAAGAGGTAATCAGGCATGCACTTGATTTTTATACTTCCCGGGGAAAAAGCTATGATAATATAGTACTGTTGCAGCCTACATCACCTTTAAGGCAGGCCTTCCATGTAAAGGAAGCGCTTGCTTTATATTCGCCTGACATCGATCTTGTTCTTTCCGTTAAACTGACTGAGGCAAATCCTTACTTCGTGTTATTTGAGGAAAATAAAGATGGTTTTCTGGAAAAATCAAAAACAGGCACTTTCATGCGAAGGCAGGATTGTCCGCTTGTCTGGCAGGCGAACGGAGCCATTTACGTCTTTAACGTTCAAAGCCTCAGGCAAGCCATTAAACCGGCAAACCGGCGCATCATAAAGTATGTGATGGAAGATAAATACTCCGCCGACCTGGATACAGAAACTGACTGGCTATATGCAGAATTCGTTCAATCGAAACTATCCCTGCTCTAGACTTCTGATGAATTCAAGGCAGCGGTCAACTGCATGGCCATCTACCTGATAAGCATAGGCACTGATAAAGGCAGCATAAGCTGCTTTATCCGGCAGGATTTTCCTGTCCAGAAATCCGCGCACAATCTTATTCAGGTCATCACTGCCAGTAGCCTGCGCTGCAACCCCTTCAGCATGGTAACCAAGTAAATCGTCACGATTATAGTCGAGAATGATCAATGGTTTTGAAAAGTAGACCGCTTCTGTTCCCACTGCGGAATAACAGGTAATAAGCGCATCGCATGCTGCCAGGAGGCGGTAAAGATCGATATCATAAACCAGCCTGTAATTCGAACAGCCAGCTGCTTCGGCGATGCCATTATAATAGGCGACTGCGTTGCGCTCTGCCGGATGAAGTTTTACAAGTACAAATACATCTTTTTCGTCTTTCAGCGCGGTAAACACATCAAAGGCAGCCTGCCTGCGCACACGGGCATCAGGCTGTGGCTGCGAAGCAAATACGACCAGGAATTTGCCACCTGTCAGCTTCATCTTCAAATCTGTATCGCCCGTTTCCTTCAGCCGTGGAATGACATCAGTGCGAATCTGTCCGATCACATGAATACGTTCGGGCGGATAATTGCACTTATTGATGAGAACCGCTTTCCAGTATTCGCCCCAGACAAGCGTATGATCAGCCATAACAAGATTACTGCGGTCCGATGCAGTATAAAGATAGGCAGGTTGTTCATCGCTGATCATACCGTGCTGAATGCCTATGATTCCTGAACCGTGCGCTCTTCCCGCATCCAGAATGCAACGTACCGAAGGACTGTTTTCATCGATACAACTTATCGTAACAAACCTGTGATGTTTAAAGAATCGCAGATAAGCCAGGTGTTTGACAACAAAAAAGCTGTTCGTCCTGCGTAAACCAACAAAAAAAGAAAAAATCAGTTTTTCAGATTGAGACAGTGAAGCCTTTCCAATGGTTTCAACAACGCCGTCAAAATCCCGGAGCAAAGCGGCTTTCTCCCGATGAACCCGTTTACTAAGCATTGCACGGATAAGAATATATTCGCCATATAGCGTCCTTTGCATGCGCCCCTGCTGCCAGAAATGGTATCCCCTGAGCCGAAAGTTCGAGGATGTGTTGAATTTGGGAATTTCAACCTCGCTGATCACCAGAAATTCTTTTCCCGATCGGTCAAGCAGGTAAGAGAGGTTGTAGTTATCCTGTTTTGTCCGAAGCGTATCGGGATCGACACAAACCTGCTTTTCTGACCGGTCAAGGATCACATGTCGCTTTCCGGCTATATTCATCATCTGGAATGCACCAATGATGAAACGCAAAATGGCAAAAAGTGCATAAGCAGCAACTACTTTATAGTTTAATGCAACTTTTTGTCCCATATCCGCATGCAATTCAACATTTGAAGGAAGGTCTGACAGGCCTTTGAGCAATGTACTGGATGAATAGCAGATCAACCTGCCTGAATCATTTGAAAGCTGCCGGAGCTCTGCAAGTTCCAGGAGCAGAGTCCGCAATGGGAAATAAATCCTGAAACGCTGGTAATGCCAGAGCGGCATCGACCCAAAAGTGAGCCGCTTGCTCACGGCCATTCCATCTATGAGTTTATCACCAAACTGAAGTAAACCGCTGAGCGCATTGGTAAATATCTGTTTCTTCTCCTGTGAACTTAAAACCGGTTGTTCCGGGATGAGATGTGCCAGTTCTGCAGGTAACCCCTGCGAGGCATAGAGCCGAAAATCACCCTCCTTTATCATTGCTTTAATTGCAATGATTTCTCGATCTGACAGTTGCCGGTTTATGATAATTATATTCATCTTCCATCTAACTATAATATATTTAACTGATAAACAGCTAATTATATCTTCTTAATAAATTCCAGGTTCCAAATTCCAAGTCCCAAGTTCCAAGATCCAAGTCCCAAGTTCCAAAATCCAAGTCCCAAATTCCAAGTCCCAAGTCCCAAGTTCCAAGATCCAAGTCCCAAATTCCAAGATCAAAGATCCAAGGTAAATTCTGATTCCAGGACCAAATACTTCAAGGTAATTCTATGTATTTCTATGTATTTCAAAGTTCATCAATCCCATCACTCAACTTCAATTTACTTCAATGTACTACTATGTATTTCTATGTATTTCAAATTTTCAATTTTCCAATTTCATCTTGTGGCTCTCCACTCCTGCTTGGCATTGAAAATGCTCGCATTCAGTTCAAAACCCACCAGCACAATAATGGCATTAAAATAGATCCAGAGCATTACAATCATTAATGTACCAATTGATCCATAGAGCGTGTTATAGCGCAAAAAATTGTTCACATAGTAATTAAATCCAATAGAAGTCAGGATCGTGAGGCCGGTGGCAAGTGTGGATCCGGCTGAAATAAACCGGAATTGCCTGCGTTTGGCAGGGGCCAGATAATAAAGAAAAGAGTAAACAAAAAAGAAAAGGGCTACAATAACAGCCCATTTGCCGAAATTGATTAGTTGCACGAGAAATCTGCTGTGCAAAATATTTTTACTGACGAGGAATTCCAGCACAATCGGGCCTATAATGATCAGCATAATAGCCAGGATCACCAATACCGACAGGATAAGTACAAGGAGTATTGATATCAGTCTTTGTTTGTAAGCTGAACGGGTTTCTATAGTATGGTAAGTTTGGTTGAACGACTCGATGAGGCTGTTAATCCCGTTGGTGGAAAAATACATGGCCAGTATAAAACCTATCGAAAGCAGACCACCACGGGGACGTTTTACAATGTCGAACAGGGTCCCTTCCACTGCGTTATATGCCTTTTCGGGAATGAAATCGCGCATCAGCTCAAGCAGTGTATCCTGAAAATGAGCCACCGGGATATAAGGAATAATGGTAAAAAAGAAAATAATTGCCGGAAATACGGCCAGAAAAAAGTTGAATGAAAAAGAAGATGCCCTTGAAGTGATGGATCCGCGTTGGATGCCTCTTACAAAAAACACCGATACATCCCAGAGCGATAATCCGTCGAAACCAGGCAAGATCAGGCGATTGGTAAAGACAATGAAAGAACGGACAGGTTTCCAGACCAACGTCTTTCTCCCTATATGTTTTAATTGATCACGTGCTTTCTGAGCTTTCTGCTTAATCTGTTCCTTATACATCATCCAACAGGAATTTAGCACTCAGCCTTGAGGCTGAGATCAAGGCTACTGATATGATGTGTAAGTGCCCCTACCGAGATAAAGTCGACGCCGCATGCTGCATATTGCCTGATTGTTTCGAGGGTTATACCGCCTGAAGCTTCTGTTTCATAGCGGTGGCTGATAAGTTCCACGGCTTGCCTTAATTCCGGAAAATCAAAATTATCTAGCATGATGCGGTTAACGCCACCAGTTACCAGCACTTCCCGGACTTCTTCAAGCGAGCGGGTTTCAATCTCGATCTGCAAATGCTTCCCTGTGCGCTGCAGATATGCGGCAGCCGAATGAATAGCTTCAGCAATTCCACCTGCAAAGTCGACATGATTATCCTTGATCATGATCATATCGTAGAGGCCAAATCTGTGGTTAAACCCGCCACCGATGCGGACAGCCATTTTCTCTATTTCGCGCAGCAAGGGTGTTGTCTTGCGGGTGTCCAGGATTTTAGTATCCAGTCCTTTGATGCGGTCGACCAGAATACTCGTGGCCGTAGCAATACCACTCATGCGTTGCATAAAATTGAGTACAAGCCGTTCGGATGAAAGGATGGAAATAACAGGACCCTCAATCTCAAACGCAATGTCACCCTTTTTAACGCGGGCACCATCAGCATAAAAGGTTGTCATACGAAGCGCAGGATCTACGGTAGTAAATACCTTTTGAGCGATATCCAAACCGGCGATCACACCCTCTTCCTTTACCAGCAGCCTGGCTTTCCCTTTGGCTGAGCCTGGAATTGTTGCCAGCGAGGTGTGGTCACCATCACCAAGGTCTTCACGCAGGGCTTGTATAATTATCTCATCAATCGTCATCAGGCAGAACTTTAAGCTAGTGGCAGGATTATTCTGATTCAAAGTGAAGCTGCTGAATCAGCAACTGACCGCCAACAGGTTTCACCAAAACATAAACATGAAAAATAGTTTTACCACTTTTGTAGGTTCCAATCATAAATTGGGCGCCGCCGTTAGATGACCCCTGCTGATTTACAGCATATGAAGTTACAGGATTCCTGGAAAAGAAATCTTTCATGATCATTTCTGCCTGGCTCTTACTAAATGTTCCTTCTTTGCCGGGAATCTGTATTTCCACAGTATTGCTGAAATACCTCGCCAGCTCACCGGAATTTGCCCCCTTAATGGCTGAAGCTATTGATTCGATAATTCCGGAAGAAGCCGGCATTACCGATGCTGCAGGCGCAGCAAAGGAAATCAACATCGAGAAAAGAACAAACATCAGGTTTTTTTTCATCATCATTTATTATTTATTCCGTGATAAACGCCAGCCTGCTATAGGCTGTATATTACGCATATCTTTACATTTTTACTTGTCATGCTGCGTCAAAAATTTGTCATGTTGATGCCAGCGTATATTTATGGCTTTTGCATATCAAATGTTTCAGGCATTAACATAGAGCAAAAACCAAACCAATATGGTCAGAAAATCAATGAATCTACTGCAAATATATCGAAAAATGACATAGCTATAACGAAAAATACAACTGCACAGCGCATGTCAGGTCTTTCGATTTTATTGCACCTTTGCAAAGAAATGATAACACATGAAGATAACAATCATCCTTGTCGGCAAAACTGAAGAAGCTTTCATTGAGCAAGGTTTAAATCTGTATTTATCGCGCCTTCGTCATTATACCACATTGCAGGTAATTGTGATCCCGGCACTAAAAGATGCTGCCAACCTGTCGCCACATCAGGTTAAGGAACGCGAAGCCTTGCTGATCCTGAAGCAACTTTCACCTGGCAGCACACTTGCCGTGCTCGATGAAAAAGGCACAGAACTCCGCTCGGTGGAATTTTCCACCCAGTTGCAGAAATGGATGAACTCAGGAACCAGGGAATTGATTTTCCTTGTCGGGGGTGCTTTTGGCATTGCCGATGAAGTGAAAAAACGCGCATCCTTCCAGCTTTCGCTTTCACGGCTTACCTTTACCCACCAATTGATAAGACTTATATTTGCAGAACAGCTATACCGGGCATTTACCATTTTAAAAAACGAACCGTATCATAATGAATAAATTATACAAAAGGGAATACATGGAAATACATGGAAGTACATGGAAGTACATGGAAGTACATCGAAGTACATGGAAGCATGTTGAAATACAATGAAATACATTGAAATACTTAGAAATACATTGAAATACATTGAAAACGTTTGAAATCAATTCAGAACGCATCAATCCTTTCAATCCCTTCAATCTCATCAATCCTTTCAATCTCATCAATCCTTTCAATCTCATCAATCCAATTAATCTATCTGTTTCAATCCGTTTAAACAAAAACATTCAAAATGAAGACCCTGGTATTCGCAACCAATAACAAACACAAGCTAGAAGAAATCAGCAGCCTTACTGCACGGGGATTTAACATCGTGAGCCTTGCTGAAACAGGATGCACTGAAGATATTCCTGAAACTGAACCTACCCTTGAAGGAAATGCATTACTCAAAGCACGTTATGTGCATTCCAGGTATGGCCATGATTGCTTTGCCGACGATACCGGGCTCGAAATAGATGCCCTGGATGGCCGCCCCGGAGTATATTCGGCCAGGTATGGCGGAAAAACCCACGATTTTGAAGCCAATATGGATAAAGTACTGGAGGAAATGACGGGGATGAACAATCGTAAAGCCAGGTTCCGGACGGTCATCGCATTAATCATAGATGGAAAGGAATTCCTTTTCGAAGGAATCGTTGAAGGAAATATGCTTACCGAAAGACATGGTGCAGAAGGTTTTGGGTATGATCCTATCTTTCAGCCCCAAGGCACCAATTTAACATTTGCCGAAATGACCATGGAAGAAAAAAACACCATGAGCCATCGTGCCAGGGCCGTAAGCAAACTGGCCGCATTCCTGCAGGAGAGAGCTGACCGTAAAGCTTAATATTAATTGCACCATTGCATTAGCGCGATAATGCCTCTTCGATAAGCTGCGAGAATAGTTCTTTCATACTGATGCCGGCAGCGGCAGCCTGCTTTGGAACAATACTCCCTTCCGACAGGCCGGGAACAGTATTAACTTCGAGAAACCAGAATTCGCCGTTATCCATGAAATAATCGAAACGGACAATACCACGGCAATTGAACTTTTCATAAAGATAAGCAGTCATTTTTTGGCATTCTGCAGTTTCAGCAGCGGAGATTGGCGCGGGTGTGATCTCGCTGGCCATCCCTTCAATGTATTTGGCCTCGTAATCAAAAAAGTCCTTTGTCGATATTATTTCTGTAACCGGGAGCACTTTTATTTCGCCATTCCGGCTGTATACCCCACAGGCCAACTCTCGACCTTTTGCAAACTGCTGCAAGAGCACTTCGTCATCGTGCACAAAAGCCATTTGTATTGCACGATCCACTTCATCAGGTTGATAAACTTTCGAAACACCTACGCTTGATCCTGCCTTGTTGGGTTTGATGAAGAATGGGAATCCCAGTGCTTCCGCCATTAATTTTGCATCATAAGAGCGACCGCGCCGAACCATAAAGGTCTTCGGAACTTTGATTCCATAGGTTATGGCCAGATCATTGGTGAAATATTTACTGAAAGTGATCGCTGAGGTAATCGCATCGCAGGTTGTAAAAGGAATGCCAAGCATTTCAAAATAACCCTGCAATTTACCATCCTCACCCGGCGTACCATGAATGGCAATAAAAATGGCGTCGAACTTCACCTTCTGACCTTCCGGAGCTATGCTGAAGTCGAAACGGTCAACCGGCACCTGCCTGCCATCCGGGGCAACATAAGCCCATACATTATTATGAATAAGCACCGGATAAACTTCGTACTTCTCGCTGTCGATCTGTGCACAGGTTACTTTGGCACTCTGAATTGAAATATCATATTCGCCGGAGTCTCCTCCCATTACTACTGCTATTCGCTTCTTCTCCATAGGGTTTTGCTTGATGGAAGCAAAAGTAATGACATTTTCCATGGGGACTACCAAGCATATTATTAATATCTTTGCTACGTGGTCAATACTAACAGGTCTGAATTAACGTTTGACAAACGACATTAACCCACACAGGAACATAAAGGTATGAATTTTGTCCAGTTTATTACAACTAAAACCTTCCTGAAACACTTTGGGATATCCTTGCTGCTACTCATACTTATTTCATGGGCAGTTCTGGCCTCGCTTAAAATCTACACACATCATGGCGAATCAGTTGACGTTCCGAATTATATCGGACGCACTATGGCTGAGATAAACAGCATGGAATCGGGTAAGGACCTTGAGATCGTGGTGGTGGACTCAGTTTACGATATCACCAAGCCCAAAGGGACCGTTATATCGCAGGATCCCTTACCAAAATCACATGTTAAAGGAAACCGAAAAATTTATATTACACTCATCTCCAGCACGCCGGAGCAGATCAAAATGCCGGATCTTGTTGATTTGTCGTTGCGGCAAGCCACTGCTATTCTGCAAACATACGGTTTGAGGCTGGGCAGCATCCGGCAGGTGCCCGATATTGCCAACAATGCAGTGCTGCGTCAGCTTTACCAGGGAAGACCCATTGAAAAAGGGACGATGATACCCAAGGGTGTCACCATCGATCTTGTCGTTGGCGTGGGGACAGGAGGCGATAAAGTTCAGATTCCGTTCCTTATCGGCAAAACACGTCAGGAAGCTTTGATGGAAATACGGCGCACTTCACTAAATAAAGGAACCGAAACCTTTGAGCAAGGCGCCGACACTTTGAACGCCCGTGTTTACCAGCAGAATCCCCCCTTTGCCGTTGGCCGTTATTTAAGCATGGGACAATCCGTAAATCTGATCTATCGTTCACCCAAAGAATTTGATTTCGATGGTTATATGCAATCTTACAAGATCGACACGCTAAGAAGTGATTCAACTTCAAAAGATAAAGACTTCTAAATGAACCGATTTCTCATCCTAAGTTTATTTGTCCTTTTGTGGATACCCATGCAGGCCCAGGAAATCCTCACAGGCATTGAGTATAATGCGTCGATACAGCAGTTCCGCCAGGAATCTGCCAGGCATCCCATGACAAAACGTGCACAGGTTTTTAAAAAACTCAAACTCCCTTTTCTGGATGATTTTTCAAAAAAACTTTTCTTTCCCGATCCACTCTTATGGGAGGACAGTTTAGCTTTTATCAATACCGATTATGCCTTAGAAGAACCTACCACTGGTGTTGCAACGCTTGATGCAATCGACGCTTTTGGAGCCATCTATCCCCAGGCTGGAAAGGCCTCATTTCCGGCCGATTACTTAACCTCGCGGCCAATCAGGATGGATTCACTCTTTGTCCCGATTGTCCTCTCATCGCGTCCCATGAAACGGAGCGATCAGCCATCCATTAGTTTCTATTACCAGCCACAGGGCACACTCTCAAAAATAAACAGATCTGCTCCGTCCAAAACGGATTCGTTGATCCTACAATTCCATTCACCCCGGGAAAATGACACCATTATAGTAAACGGCAAAACTACCATTACACCTGTGTGGCGAAATGTCTGGTACGAAACGGGCATGTCACTCGATGCCTTCCGGACAAAATACAACACCGCTTTCAGGCAGGTGCTCATTCCCATCACTGATAGTGCAGCCTATTACCAGGACGGTTTCCAGTTTCGCTTCCGCAATTATGCCCACCTGGCCGACAACACACTGCCAAGCTGGCAAAGCAACGGTTGCCAGTGGAATGTTGATTATGTTTATATCAACACAAGGAAATCGCTGGATGATATGGCGCATAAAGATATAGCGTTCGCCGGAAGAGCGCCATCCATGCTCCGGAATTACGAATCCATGCCTTACAGCCAATACCGCTCCAATTTCATAAAAGAGATGAAGGATTCGCTGAACATGTTTATCAGCAACCTTGATAATGAAGCTATCAACATCTCTTATCAATACAGGGTTACCAGGGATTTTGGGAAATTTGTGGATACTTCCTTAAATACCAGCTATTTTATTCCACCATTTGCTACAAATGGCTATTCGAAAAATCCACCTTTTGCACACCCGCATGTAAATTTCGTATATCCCATCGGAAGCCAGCAGAAAGTCTTCTTTACGACCGTTCATTATCTTTCGGCCACCGATGCAGGCCTGGAGGTTAAATCGAATGATACGCTGCGTTTTACGCAGGTTTTCAGCAATTATTACGCATACGACGACGGCACACCCGAAGCCGGTTATGGCCTCACTCCTGCATCAGCAAAACTCGCCTATAAGTTCACGCTTAACCGCAACGATTCACTGCGCGCAGTGCAAATGTTCTTCAACCAAAGCCGCACCGGCAGTAATCTTCAATACTTCACACTTACCGTGTGGAACGATAATTTCGGATTGCCCGGGGACGTGATGTATGAAAAGAAAAATACCAGGGCTGTGTTTACCGATAGCCTGAATAAATTCCAGACGTTCACACTTGATAAGGTTCTTTTTGTCGATGAAGTGAAATACCCGGGACGCATCTTCTACATTGGCTGGCAACAAACCACAGCCGACAACCTGAATGTTGGCTTCGACCTCTATAACGATGCCAGTCAGCATACTTTTATCAATACGAGCGGCGAATGGATTACCAGTAATTTCCGGGGTGCACTCATGATAAGACCAATGGTGGGACTGGCCAATCCGCTGGGCATCGGCGATCCTGATGTACCGCTGAATGCTTTTAGATTATATCCAAATCCTGCCCGTGGCCTGGTAACTATCACGCTTCCCCCCTTTTGTCAGAATGCGGAGCGGAATGGCCAGCTCAGGATGATTATCCGTGACATGACCAACAGGATTACTTACAATCAACTTTATACACAACAATTTGATGTCGGCAACTTTTCGCAGGGAATGTACCTTGTATGCCTTCTCAATGAGCAAACACATGAGCAGTTCTTTACTAAATTAATGATCGCAAGGTAAAGCGCTGTCAGACCAAAACACCTGAAGAACCTATGTTAACCGAAGACGAGCTACCTGACCCCGGATCAGAAGAAATTGACTTGCCTGACCCTGTATCAGAAGACAATGACTTGTACGAACATTACCGTTTCACGGTAGATAAAGGACAGGCCCAGCTCAGGATAGATAAATTTCTGATGGGTCATATCCAGAATGCTTCGCGCAACAAGATACAGAATGCGGCCAAAGCCGGAAACATCCTTGTCAATGATGTTGCTGTAAAACCCAATTATAAAGTAAAGCCCCTCGATCTCATCTCCATCGTGCTGGCCTATCCGCCGCGGGATACTGAAATTGTACCCGAGAATATCCCTGTTGATGTCGTATATGAGGATGATGATGTCCTTGTGATCAATAAACGCCCAGGCATGGTGGTCCATCCAGGCTTTGGGAATTATACGGGCACCCTGGTCAATGCACTGGCATATAAATTTGGCATCCCAAAAGGAGCAACCGAACGGGGGCCTTTCCTTGTTCACCGCATCGACAAGGACACCTCCGGCATCATGTTGGTCGCCAAAAATGAACTGGCCCAGACAAGGCTTGCACGAAACTTCTTTGATCATACCATCGAACGTAAGTACCAGGCGTTGGTTTGGGGAAATTTTGACGAGGATGGTGGCACCATCACTGGCCATATCGCCCGCAATCCCCGCGACAGGATGGTGATGGCTGTATTTCCCGACGGTAGTGTGGGCAAGCATGCTGTAACGCATTATAAGGTGTTGAAACGTTTCAATTATGTCACCCTCATCGAATGCACGCTCGAAACCGGTCGAACCCACCAGATACGCACCCATATGAAATTCGCCGGTCATCCGCTGTTCAATGATGCGCGTTATGGCGGCAACGAAATATTACGCGGCACCACTTTCAGCCGCTACAGGCAGTTCATCCAGAATTGTTTCACCCTGCTCCCCCGGCAGGCGCTTCATGCCAAATCACTGGGATTTAAACATCCTTCCACAGGCGAATTCATGTTCTTTGATTCGGCCATTCCTGATGATATGCAGGCTGTGCTGGATAAGTGGGACAGGTATGTGGCGGCAGGCAACGCTGAAGCTGAAGAATGAAGAGTGAAAATTATTAACTAAAATAATTAAATTACTATTTGATAAATATATTTTTTTGTTATCTTTGTTTTACTATCAGCAACTTACCAAATTCAGCTTGCCGGCTTCTTAGGACTGATAACCCTTAGATATCCTCTGTTGCCGCTTGTTCTGCTTAATTATTAAAATGAAATTCCGCAACTCACTGAATATTAACAATATTTTAAAAAATTAGACAAACAATGAAAGCAAGAATTACAATTATCACCCTGGCAATCTCAGCCTCATTCATTTTTTCGGGTTGTGCAACCATATTTGGAGGGCCTGTATCGCAATGCCAGCGCACAAAACCTGCTGCGGGCCAACCGGCCAGAGCAGTAAGGGGAGCTGCCCTGGTGGCCGACATCATTATCTTTGCTCCTGCCGTAATTGTTGATTTTGCTACAGGTGCAATTTACCAGCCCTGCAAATAATCCGCAATTGCTGATAATCATTTACAAAGCATCTGCTTTAAACCTGCTTGCTGCGTAAATACCAAAAAACAGAAAGACCGCCCCGGTAAAAGGCGGTCTTTCTGTTAAAAATAAGTTTTGAATGTCGTTAAAACTTCACAGCAACGCCTAAGGATGCCAATGCCAGTCCACCTGAGCCCAGTTCCAGCATAATACCAATATTATCAGTAACATAATACCTTGCACCAATAAAACCATTAAAGTAAATGCCACTTGAACTTGCTGAATACCTTCCATATCCACCCCAATTACCCGTTTCCTTATAGGTAACAGAATGATATGCCAAAAGCAATCCAGCATACGTATCTAGCCTGTCTACCAATGGATAGTTAAAAGTGCCTCTGGGACCAATAACCAGGTCTGATTCCTTCCATCCGTAGTTATTTCCTGACTCCCATTTGGAACTTGAGTAGCCTAAATACCCTCCAACGCCTATCGTTCCTTTGTCTAAAACACCGTCAACAACACCAACGTCCACTGACGCCGACAAGAAGGGTGTTTTTGAGTAACCACTGGAAAAATTCGAGTAATAACCTCCACCGAACCCAATACCGAGATTGAGAACTTTGTCGCCCTTTTGGAATGTCGAAGTTTGGGCGGCGGCAACACCACAAACGAAAAAAAGCGCTAAGGTCAGACCAGTTAGTTTCATAATGTTTAAGTTTTTGGTTAATAATTTCGTTTGTTAGGCACTTGTATAACACAACTGCCCAAAATCCAAATACTTGAACATATAAACATAACTTTTGTTCAACGTTTAAAAGTTTTAATCAAAAAAAACAAGAAAAATTTAAATGTGGCACGAAAAGGCGTCAAACTGCTTGCACCTGACCTGTGTGAAGGATATTATAAATCGAATCGCGTTCAGCAGGAATACGGCCAGCTTCCGTGATCAGCGATTCAATATCCGAGGAGGCCATTGCCGGGCTACTGTCATCGGCTCCTGCCATTGAATAAATGCGGGTAGAATCATTGATAGTGCCATCAAGGTCATCGACACCGAAGGCTAGTGACAATGCAGCAACCTGCTTGCCGATCATAGGCCAGTAGGCCTTAATATGGGGGAAATTATCCAGGTATATGCGCGAAACGGCATAATTTCGTAAATCTTCCACTACAGGTACTTCATTGACCCAGGAAAGACTGTTATTTTTATTTTTATATTTCAAGGGGATAAAGGCATTGAAGCCATGGGTTTCGTCCTGAAGCGACCGCAGGCGTTCAAGATGATCGATGCGGTGGGCAAAGGTTTCAACATGCCCGTAAAGTATGGTTGCATTGGATGGAATCCCCAGCAGGTGAGCTGCGCGGTGAATCTCTAGCCACAAATTCCCTGAGGACTTTGCTCCACAGATAATTTCGCGTACGGTTTCGTCGAAAATCTCAGCACCTCCTCCGGGTATTGAATCCAGACCATATTCCTTTAGTGCGGCAAGGCCTTCATTCAGGGTCATTCCCGATTTACGGATCATATAGTCGAGCTCAATGGCAGTAAAGGCTTTGATGTGCAATCCCGGACGGTGTTGCTTTATTTTCCTGATCATGTTTCCATAATAATGCAGGTCGCGGTCGGGGTGCACACCTCCTACGATATGAACTTCTGTAATCTTCTCATCTGTGGCATCAATCATCTTAAGCATATCCTCCAGCGTAAGTTCCCACGAACTGCCGCTTTGATGCTGATTGTATGAACAGAATGTACAGTTATAGACACATATATTTGTGGGTTCGATATGAATATTCCGGTTATAATACGCATAATTTCCATTCATGCGCTCGCGCACATGATTGGCCAACGCGCCAAGCCATGCGGTTTCGCCTTTTTCATATAACAAAATGCCTTCTTCGGGGGTTATTCTTTGGGCATCCAGCACTTTCTGTGCTATGGCTGCCAGTTCGGGCAAAACTAATTTTTTGTCGGCAAGTAAATTACAGATAATATCCATGTTTTATATTTAAAGAAATCTAACATATCATGAGGGTGGCCTGCTGCTTATCATTAAGGCAGCAGCAATATTTTACGGGTAGTAATTCCGCTGGGTGTAGAAAAAGATACAAAATAAATACTTCTGGCTAAATGCGAAAGATCCAGCGTAATCATATTCCCGGCATCGGCCGGCCAGATCGTTTTATATACGAGTTTACCCATCTGGTTGTAAACAAGAACAGGATTTCCGGCGGCCTTGCCCCTTCCAGAAAGGATTTTAACAATTCCGCGGCTTGGATTAGGGAAAATTTCCGGTGGAGTAACCAGGACATATTCTTTTCTGGTTATGGTATCTGAATAGTGGTCATTACTGGCAATGAGCTGCACATCATATTGTCCGACGTCGGAATAAATGATCCCTTTCGGGCTTTCCAGATTGGAGGTTGCTGGTTCAGCTCCCTTGAAAGTCCAGACCCAGGAAGTAGGATGCCCGAGGGACCGATCGGTGAAATTGATGATTCCCCCAAAGGGAATGCTGGTAGTATCGGTGCTAAAATCGGCTACAACCAGGTTATTGTTGTATGTGCCGGGAAGTACCGAAGCTCCGGTATTGAGCGGATCAAGCCATGGCCTGAGTTGCAGGGTATCGGCAGTACCATTCGAATCCCATGAGTAAGCAAGTTTCCCGAAGTAATCAGGCTCCTTTATGTTGGTGCAACTTGAATTGCCACCGGTAAGACATCCTAGTATGTGTCCGGTCTTGTCGAATAGAGGTGCTCCTGATGAACCGGGCTCTGTAACGCCTTCGCCATTTTTTGTCGCATGCCAGTAAACCTTCCAGTGCGTATTTGGCACCGTGCCAAACTGCGCAGTGATGATTGTGGTATCGTAAGTCGAAATCTTTTTAATATCACCCTGTGGATGATGTATACTAACACCCCCCTTGTTTGCTACCCCACTGCGGTCCCATCCATTATAGAAAGGGAGGTATTCTCCGGGTATATTCTGTTTGAGTGTACCCAGAAAAAAATCCGAACCTTTATCAAGGCTTGCACCGGCCACTTTGACTGCGCCCACGGTACTGTATAATATTGGTTTAGCAAGGGGATCAGCACAATTAACGGATTCAAAATTGAAGTAGAAAATCCATTTCGCAAGATCGGTAGCAGTGGCGAACGCACCGCTGCGCTCGGCACAGTGATTGGCTGTTATGATATAGGGCGTATAATCGTTGCTGGTATTATTGATCAGCGAACCAGTGCACCAAAATGATGTTCCGCCGATCTTGACCAGGATACGCATAACACCATGCTTTGCATCCTGCCAGGCTTGACCTTCATCACAATTTATATTTACTTCGCAGGTTCCCGCACCGCCAAAATCTTTAACAGAATTGACCTGTGGTATTCCGGATGAGCGGTAAACGTAAAGCGTTTCATCAATAATAATATCCGGCATTGGTGCATTATCTGGCCTGAAACACTCAATAATAAGTTCGCTTCCGGGAATGATTCCTGAAGCATAGAATCCTCCGGTAGGATTGGATTTGTGTGTGAATGCGCCTAAAACCTGTGTTTTTGCCACATCGAAAATATGAACTGTGCAACCCTGAGGGAGCTGGAATTTGTTAAAGTAGAGTCCCAGGCCTTTTGCTCCCTGCGAGCTGATTTTAAGCATCCAGAGACTTCCTCCGGGAATATTCTGCCATTTTCCGTCTTCAGCACAATTGATATAAACAGGTAATGAAACCCCCATGCGATAGGGATCGCCGTTGCTTTCAACGTTTCTGTCCTCCAGCATCAGAGATGCAACATCCGGTGACAGAAGTTTTACAACTGCAGCCTGCCCCAATAATTCCGGGAATGCTATACTTACAGGAGGTGATGGCATTGCATTTTGCCCGCTTAAAGGCTTTACGATAAAAGCCAAAAGCAGAATGATCAGAAAAAATGGAAGGGATAAGCATTTACGCATAAATAATAGCTGGAGTAAACAAAAATGGTCACAAAAGTAATCAAATCCAAGGAAATCAGGCCGAATGAAATTCAGGTGATGAATAATTATTCTTTGGGGGCTCAATGTATTTCAGGTGCTGACAATTGCCTATTGCCTATTGCCTATTGCCTAATGCCTATTGCCTAATTTTTACTTTTCAAAAATTAGCTCTGCTAAAAAGGCTCAGCAGTTTCTGCTTCTATAAGACCAGCGCTAATAGCTTCTCTGAATAAAAGCAGCACGGCTTTACGTCCGGATGGACCAAGCTGAACCGAATATTCGTTCACATAAAGTGCAATATGCTGCTTCATTACGGCATCTTCCATTTCCCGGGCATTAGCCCTTACAAATGGCATGGAAGATTCGGGGCTTGCAAAAGCGAATTCAACACTTCTTTTTAACACCCTGTCTATTTTGAGTATCGTTTCGACACTCAGATTACGACGGGCTACGATGCCACCCAAAGGGATAGGACTTTGGGTTTTGTCTTCCCAGTATTCCCCAAGATCGGCCACTTTGAAAAGTCCCTTCTGCTGATACGTAAACCTGCTCTCATGAATGATAAGTCCGGCATCAATTTCACCATCGCATACCGCCTTTTCGATATCCGAGAAAAGCATTTCAGTTTTATCTGATAGCTGAGGTGCTGCCAGGGTAAGCAACAAATTAGCCGTTGTGTTTTTCCCCGGAATGCCAATGCGTTTTCCTGAGAGCGCTGCCAGCGTCAGGGGAGTCTTGCTGACCAGCAGGGGACCGGCATTGGAGCCCAGTGCCGCGCCACTCTGCAATAAAACATATTGATCGGCAAGTTGCAGAAAAGCATAGAAGCTCAGTTTAGTCACATCCAATTCGCCCCTGAATGCTTTCTGGTTCAGTTCTTCAACATCGGCAAGCACATAATTAAATTCCAATCCTTCCGTATCTATTTTACCATGGACCATGGCATCGAAAATGAAGGTGTCGTTCGGGCAGGGCGAGAAGCCGAGAGAAATTGGAACCATGGTTAAGATTTAATGCATGAATAGATAAAGATGACTATGATGCCAATAGCTCTGTCAATGTCTGGTTTAGATTACGTATGGCTAAGGGGATGTTCCAGGCGGTGCGGTTACGTGTTTCCACATAATTCGAAACCGAACGCAACTGAAGGCATTTCAGTCCGATGCTTTGGCAGGCATAAAGAAATGCAGCCCCTTCCATGGTTTCTACATCGGGCTGAATTGTTTCCAGTAATTTCCCGATACTATGTGCCTGTCCATGCACCCTGTTAACCGTAATGCCCTTGACCTTGCGCAATGAATCAAGCATTGGATGGTTATAGGAAACCTTATTTTCCAAAACACCATTTGTAAAAGGGAATTCATCGCGGCCAAGCAAATCGAGGTCGATAAGCGACAGGAAATATTCACCGTCCTCCGTCCCCATTTCCGGGAAGCTATCTTCAACCACATTCACGACTTCCCCGATGGGAAGCTGCCGGTCGAAACTCCCGCAAATACCGGCATTTATGGCCACGTCATAGCCCTTGGATGCAATCGTTCTGCCAACCCAATAAGCCGTAGCTACCATTCCAACACCCGTGAGCAGTACATCCATTTCTACGTTTTTCCCTGAATATGACGTAATGTGCCCTTCATGTTTTTTTACAAGGCGCAAACCGGCACACAGTGGCTCTATTTCAAGTGATGTTGCAGATACCAGTAATACTTTCATAATTGGGAATTGAATAAAGACATTTATGTTTGGAAACCAAAATTAACTAAAAAGTCCTTCGCGTGAACGAAGGACTTCTCAAAGGCGACTCTAAACTTATCCAATGCTCTTAAATGGATAAGTCCGGATTAATGTCAAAGTGAGAATGAATACGTTTGCCTGTTATTTTGCATTAGGCAATTCAAGTCCATATCCCTTTTTCTTGTCTTCCGCTTTCAGCAGAAAAGCGAAGAAAAGCGCAAGAATACCAAAAGACGTGAATATGAGCATTGGTACAGTGTAATTGTATTGCGTTACTTCCTGCCCGTTAACCAATTTTGTGCCGATAATGCAATATTTATGAAGGACCCATCCTATAATGGCAGGAACTGCCATCAACGCAAATGCATTCTGCATCCAGAATATTAAAGAATAAGCCGTTCCCAGTTGTCGCTCGGGAATGATTTTGGTCACAGAAGGCCACATAGCAGATGGAACCAGCGAAAAACCGATTCCCAGTATGATCATTAGCAAGATTGCTATAAACCAA
The DNA here is from genome assembly GCA_038246075.1 of Bacteroidales bacterium. GTDB lineage: Bacteria > Bacteroidota > Bacteroidia > Bacteroidales > DASVHX01 > DASVHX01. The sequence goes on along the minus strand of JBBRRV010000002.1, from coordinate 36,055 downwards.
TGATCAAGAAATGAAAGTGAGAAGAGGGCATGCACAGTAATAAGGATGAGAGATCCAATAATCATGATTGATGCTCCTTTACCCTTTTTATCATAGAGGTTTCCAAAAAATGGCGTCAGCAGGATAGTTCCGAATGGCAACATGGCAGGAATAGAACCAGCCCAGTTTTCGTCGACACCAAATTTTATGATCATCATGTTGGGTGCAAATTTCAGGAAAGGATATACGGCGGAATAAAATAAAGCGCAGAGAATGGTAATATACCACCAGCCTTTATTTCCTAAAATATCAAGAATATCCTTGAACCTGAACTCTTCATCCGGTTCGGTGACGATACCTTCTTTTGAAGCCAGAATCGAAGCATCTAGTTTCCTGTCCTGGATATTATACACGAAAAATGCCATCAATCCAATGCAAAGCATCAACAGGCAGATGAGTACCGGTGCTGAAACATGCCCGAATAACTTGGCGATAGGCAGCGAAGTTGAAAGCGCCAGGGCCGTGCCAAGCCGTGCAATGGCCAATTGCAGACCCATGGCCAGGGCGAGCTCATGTCCTCTAAACCATTTAACTGTAATCTTGGACACCGTAATTCCGGCGACTTCTATCCCAACGCCGAAAATGGCGAAACCCAGGGCGGCCATCCATACCTGTGCAGGGAATGTCCAGAATAATATATGCCATTCAACACCGTCAAACAGGTGAGTGGATACAGCCCAATATTTTAATGCAGCGCCTCCAACCATCACAAAAGATGCAGTTAATCCGGTAAAACGGATACCCATTTTATCCAGGATTATGCCACCAAAAATGAGAAAAAACAGGAAGACATTGAACCAGCCATAAGCACCCGTAAACCATCCATAATCGGCACTGTTCCAATGGAGTTCCTTATCAAGTAAGCCTTCGAGAGGCGCCATAACGTCTGCCAGGTAGTAGGCCGCAAACATTGTAAATGCTACGATCATCAAAGCAGTCCACCGGGCTGCCTTGGAATCGCGTAAAGTTGTTCTGATTACTTCAGTCATCGTTTTCCGGAATTTTGGTTTAGGATTTAGTGCCCAAAAATACATCTTTATTTAGAACATGCCACATGTGTCTTCTTTCTGTGAGAAATCAACTTAATGTTTATCAGCAGTCATTCTTAATGCTCGATATTACAAGGTATTATAATTTTACGGCGACCACAAAACGATCTTTCCCCCTGAAATCCTTTAACAGTTCAATATCCGAAAAGCCGAACGACTCAAGGAGGTTTACCATTTCCGGTCCATACTGCTCATTAATCTCCAGGTAGAGTTTCCCCTCATTCACCAATCGTGATGCTGCAAATTCAGCGATTGCCCTGTAAAAAATTAATGGATCATCATCGGGCACAAAAAGTGCAACCTTAGGCTCATTTTCCAATACGTTGGCCTGCATGAGCGTTTTCTCATGTTCACATATGTAAGGAGGATTGCTTACGATGAGATGATAAGGCCGGGTGTCCGTCCAGTGCCTCCAACGCAGCATATCTGCCTGAAAAAAGGTTATCTGAGTTTCTGCAAGTTCAGCATTCCGGCGGGCTACCTGCAAAGCGTCTTCCGAAATATCACAGGCACTGATCTGCCATGTGGGTAATGCCTTTTTGAGTGAAACGGCCAGGCATCCCGATCCTGTTCCAATATCAAGCAGTCTGCTGTCATCATTACCATTGCTCCGGGAGGACCTTGTCACGATTAAATCAGCCAGTTCTTCGGTTTCAGGCCGGGGAATAAGCACCGAAGGGTTTACTTCAAAGCTTAAGTTATAGAACCAGGCATGTCCAAGAATATATTGAATCGGGGTGTGAACCGAAAGTCCCTGCAATGCTCCCATTAACTGATCATACTGTGCCTGGGGAAGCAGGTCATTTTTCTTCAATGCGAGTGAGGCACCGGAAATGCCGCAAAAGTGTTCAAAAAGCATCCTTACCATTTGTCCGGCTTCATCTTCACCGTAAATCGGATTGAGAACAGTTGTAAGATGGCTGCGTATCTGGCTGATTGTAAATGGCATATTCTTTATCAGATTTAATTATCTTCGATTGGTGATTTAGTCAATCATGGCTATTTCAACATATTCTCTTTTGGACCCGAAAACCATGTCTTTACGCCGCTTTTTCTACCAGTATTTATTTGAAGTCAGCATAGGTGCCCCAATGGGCAGTATAGCTTTTTCTGCTGCTGAAAATATATGATTTGTATATGCATTCATGAAGCATTCCCTCTAAGACAGGTAAATAAATAAACTGCAAGGTAATGTAATCATGACCAACCTGCACATTGTCAATAAGGCCATAACAAAAATAGTATAATCGCCAGAATGACTTTTATAAGAATAAGTTATGAATACTTATTATGTCTCTTTTTGTACCCTTTATTTTTCCTATTGTGGCAGGCGGGTAATTTTATGATCAACAATGGTAAATCCTGGCCATCCAAAACATAGGCAAAAGGTCTCAGCAATAAAAGGAACACCGTTAATTATCATATTGAGAAGTGAATCATTCAATCTTACCAGACAAAAAAATCAACATTACAAAGACAATGAACTACAAAAAACAGGTAAGCCGTTTTTTCTTCCTCATGCTGATCATCGCACTAAGTAGTTGTATGAAAAGCGGAGATTTTGATTTCAGCAAAATGAAGTCTATTGAATGGAATCCAAAAATGGCTGTCCCCCTCGTTTCTTCCAGTCTAACCATCATGGATATTCTGAAACAACCGGGAACCTCATCAAGTTTTGTAATCGATCAGAAAGGATTTGTTACACTGGTATACAAGGATAGGTTGTTTTCCATCAACCCGGCAAGCATGGTTACGATACCATCAACCTCATTCGTCTTTTCGCATACCTTCACAGCCATAGAGGCAGCAGCCATCAACAGCTCAGGCAAACTCACCATCCCCTTTCAGACGGATATAAAACTCACCCCTGCCGACTCTATCCGCATCGATTCGCTGATATGCAGCAAAGGAGATTTAACGCTGACGATTACAGGAACCGTTAATAACACTGGCTCCATCGCATTAAGCATTCCTGATGCCAAAAAAAATGGCCTTCCCTTCAATGCCACTTTCACGCCATTGGCCAATGGGATCAAAACCACCGACCTTAGCGGGTATAAATTCGATCTCACCAGGGTTACCGGAAAGCGAAGCACATTCAGGCTTAATGCTTCAATCACCATCACCAATTTGCCGGCCGGATCAATTACCGCAGGAAAAGTAATCAACTTCAATTTCCGGCAGCACATCGAAAGTGTTAAGGTCCTTTCCGGGTATCTTGGCCGTTTCTTTCTGTTCAGTGATAAAAAAACTGAAAACCTGAGTATATTCAATAACGCCTTAACGCAGGGTCAATTTACCCTGGTAGACCCTTACCTTAAATTTACTTTTTCCAACTCAATTGGAGTCCCCATTCAACTTCGGTTCAGCGAACTTCGCGGCACAAATAATGCTAAAGGGCAATCTCTAAACCTGGCTGGAAACCCAGGCCTGCCAAATCCCATCAACCTGGCAAGCCCCTCATATATAGCTCAACCCGGCGCCCCTGCAGGCATTTCAACGACTATTTCCACCTACACTGTCACCAATACAGGGACCGGCGGCGCACTTAATAAATTCTTAAACATCAAACCCAATAGTATCTCGTACAACTTTTACAGCTTAACCAATCCCGGCGGAAACATATCAGAGAATTTCGTTCGCGATTCTAGCAAGCTGATCGTGGACGTGGAAGTTGGTCTTCCGCTCTATGGATACGCTAAAAACCTGGCCATACAAGACACGTTAGACTTCAAACTCGACAATATCAGCGATGCTCAGAGCTTGCTCATCCGAACCATCATCGATAACGGGTTTCCGCTTGAAGCCAGGATGCAGGTATTTTTTACAGATGCAAATTATGTAAGGCTCGACTCATTGATAACTGCCGATCCATTCATTATTCCCGCTGCACAAATTACCCTTGCTAGCGGTGAATTGCTCAACTCATCCAAAAAAACCAGCGATTTCACTTATCCCAGGGAAAGGATCAACAAGATCACCGGAACCAAAAAAATACTTGTTAAAGCGTTGCTTAACACCTCTGGGACAGCAACACAAAACATCAGAATCTTCAATACCTATCAGTTGAAAGTTAAGCTTGCCGTGCAAGCAGAAATTAAAATAAAACTTTAACCCGTACATCGATGAAAGTATGAAATAACCATGATTGTATAAACAACAATTGATATGATAATATTCTTCATCATAGCGTATTCCATAAGGCCCGTAAAAATAAGTAATAACAAATGAAAAAGTCTTTACGATCAATATTCATCATCGGCATTACCTCACTTTTATTTGCTGGTCAGGCTGTCGCGCAAACCGACTTTACGCTATACCACATGCAGCTTGTGCCTTATCGCATGTATCAGAACCCGGCGCTCGTGCCACAGGCCCGCGCATTTGCTGGCATTCCGGGTCTTTCCTCCATTTATTTTCATACCTCCAACGCATTCAGCTATAACGATCTCATAACGAAAATGCCGGATGACTCCCTGAAAATAGATGTGGATAAACTCCTGTCCAAACTTGGCGACAGAAACAACATGTTCACCAACATCGACCTTGATATCCTTTCCTTTGGTTTTAAATTCGCCAAAAGCGACTACTTCACACTTTCGGTCCGTGAGCGTGGTATCTTCAGGCTGAGTTATCCGAAGGACTTTATTAATTTTGCCTGGAAGGGGAACGCTAATATTGGATTAGGTAAGGAGTTGAATTTCAACCCACGTGCAGATGCCATGGTCTTTGATGAGCTTGCACTCGGCCTGGCAAAAGAGTTTAACGACCACCTTTCCTTAGGAGTGCATGTAAAACTGCTGAACGGGCATGTCAATGCATACACCGAACGGGCAAACGTTAGCCTCTACACCGACCCCGACGATTTCAGTTTCCGGATGAAGTCGGACATCATCATCAGGACTGCGGGTATCGACAGTATGGATTCGAACAAAAAAAATATCCTGAAGGGTGGTAATTTTGGAATGGGTATTGATATTGGAGCCACATACAAGCTCAACAGTAAATTCTCATTCTCAGCCAGCCTGCTCGATCTTGGTTATATCAAATGGAAAAAACAACTTCTTACCCTTCAAAGTAACAGGCCCGGAGAAGTGGCAACTTTTAACGGCGTAGAAATCAACGATTTTTTTGGAACGAATAAATCATTTGGAGATGCCTTCCAGGTCGTGCTCGACTCATTAAAAAATCAGTTTAAGATCGATTCCCTTTACAACCAATCTTACACGGCATACCTGCCTATGCAATTTTATGCAGGGGCCGATTTCAATATTAACGAAAGAAATACACTGGGAATCCTTTTTCATGGCCAATTCTATGACAAAAAGCTTATTCCGGCTTTCTCGCTCTCCTATTATACCCAACTTGGACGTGTACTTGGCCTCTCGGCTTCATATAACGTAATGAACAGAAGTTACAACAATATCGGAGTGGGGATGTCAGTGAATCTGGGTCCAATGCAGCTATATGCCACCACCGATAACATTTTGGTGGTCCCCAACTTTAAAACAGCTCAGAATGTGCATCTTCATGCAGGATTGGTGCTGACTTTCGGCAGGCCGAAGAAAGACACTGATCAGGATGGTGTACCTGACAAAGCAGATGAATGCCCGCTTATTCCCGGACTGGCTCAGTTTAAGGGCTGTCCGGATGCCGATGGCGATGGTATAAAGGATGCCGATGATGCTTGTCCGGATGTAAAAGGACTTGCTGCATTCAAGGGATGCCCCGATTCCGACGGTGATAGCATCATTGACAGCCAGGATGCATGTCCTTTGCAGGCAGGTTTGGCCATATTCAATGGTTGCCCTGATACCGACAGCGATGGTGTACCCGACAAGGATGACCTCTGCCCTAAGGTTGCCGGCCCCCTGGAAAACAAGGGCTGCCCTGTTGTTGACACGGATGGTGATGGCATAAAGGATTCTGAAGATGCCTGCCCCAATAATCCCGGGCCGCTTGAAAATAAGGGCTGCCCATGGCAGGATACAGATGGTGATGGCATTGCGGATATTCATGATAAATGCCCCACCATTGCCGGTGTAGCAGAGAACGATGGCTGTCCGCTGATCAAGAAGGAAGAGCAGGAAGTGCTCAATACAGCCTTTTCAAGCCTCGAATTTGAATCCGGCAAATCGGTCATCAAACAGGTTTCCTATGCTTCACTGGACAAACTTGCAGCACTTTTACTGAAAAAACCTGATTGGAAACTCCAGCTTTCGGGACATACCGACAATGTTGGCAAAGCTGAGTCCAACATGACACTATCGAAAAACCGAACGCTGGCAGTCAAAAATTATCTTATTAAGAAAGGAATGCCTGCAGAACGGATTAAACCCGAATGGTACGGACAAACCAGGCCTGTAGCAGCCAACACAACGCCGGAAGGCAGGCAAAAGAACCGCAGGGTGGAAATAGCAATCTTTTTTTGAAATAAATTTTAAAGAACGATTCAGCCTATTACCTTTTGCCAATATCTCCAACTAATTATAAAGGACAGTTCTCGCAGTTGTCACCTATAAAGTTTAACGGGTATGGTACCATCTTTAAATGCAATCCATGAATTTATGGCGCAGAAAAATATCGCCATTATCAGTGACAACAGCAATTCAGGCAATTATTCCTTTGCATTGCGCGACAGACTCATTACCTGCGGGTATAACACCAGGCATATCCGCCCATGGATGAATGACTTCGATGATGATGGCAGATGCCTTTGTGTCGAGAAGTTGTCGCCCGTTTTCAGTGCACTTATTGTTGACCTGCTGCCCGCTGCAGCCTCCATCATCATAAGCGAAGCCATTACAAAGGGGATTAAGCATATCTGGCTTCTCCCCAGAGCTTACAACGACATTTTACGCGAAAAAGGAACTGACAATAATCTTAATCTGATCTATAACAATAATATCCTCAGCTACCTGCGTATCCCAAAAACAATTCAACGATCGTATTTGGATTATATAAAATTTGCTTTTTCCGCTTTTGACAAGAGATGAGTGAAGTTACAAATACTGCCATGCCCTGTCCCTTTTGTCAGCCTGATATCCAAAGGAACGCATTTGCCTCTTCCGGGTCATTTTTGGCTTTGTATAACAAGGCCCCTATCCTGCCAGGACATACGCTCATAATTCCAGCAGCGCATATTGAAAGTCTGCGTTCACTCCCGGATGATCTGGTTTCGGATTTTTTTCGGTTTGCCCGCGAGGTAACGGAAACACTACTCAGTTATTTTCATGCTGATGCTTTCGACTGGTCCATACAGGATAATACAGCAGCCGGCCAGACAGTTCCGCATCTTCACCTGCACATCCTCGTCCGACAACCTGCCGACCTCCCCGCTCCGGGAGATTGGTATCCGCTGTTAGATGCCCGGAAGAAAAAAGGCAGCGACGGCAGGCCCCAGTTAAGCGCAAAAGACTATGAGAAAATAACGGCAAGGCTAAGGTCTGCATACAATTTGCGCAGGGAAATCAGCGATATCAGGCTGGGCAATTTCAGAAAGTAATAAAAAACAGTGACACACCTGCCACTGCGAGCAACGCACCCATCACTTCCCTTAACGTTAATTTCTCTTTGTTGATGAGAACGGCAGGTGCAATGATCAGTACAGGTACAATGGACATTATTGTGGAAGCTACCCCGGTGTTGGTATGTTGAATAGCCAGTAACGAAAACGAAACACCAAGGAAGGGACCGAAAAAGGATCCGATTGTTAGCCGTTTCATGGCGGGTATATTGCTAAAAGCCTCAAGCACATTGCGCCACCTGCCAAGGACGGTAAATACGACCGCAAATCCAACAACACCAGCCATTACTCTTATCTGTGAAGAAGCAAAAGCATCATATTCCTGCATGCCAAGTTTGCTTAATACCAGCCCTACGCCCTGACCTGCAGCTCCGCCAAAAGCCAGTAACAAGCCTGTTAAAGGGTAGTTAAACCGCACCCCCCGTTTTCCCGCTATGCCAGTCTTTGGAGTCCTGTTCAGCACAACAAGGGCTATACCAGCTAAGGTCAATGCCATGCCCGCTGAGTTTTGCAAGGTAAATTGCTCGCCCAGTATGAGCCAGCCTGTAATCGCCGCAATTGGAGGGGCTAAGGACATGAACAGCATTGAAATACGCGCCCCGATAACCACATAAGCCTGGAATAAAAGCAGATCGCCGATCACGAACCCAACCAGCCCCGAAAGCGCCAGCCACAACCAGCCATGCATACTGGCATCTGAAGGGAAAAATAATCCCCGGCTGAACCAGGTATAGATGCTTAGAAAGATCAGGGCAATGCTCAACCGGAGGATATTAACCACCAGGGAACCGATTTTTTTACTCGCCGATTCAAACGCTAATGCAGTAATCGTCCAAAAAACAGCTGTAAGCAGTGCAGCAATTTCGCCAAAGTGAGCATTCATAGGTATTATATGTATAGTATAAATAGAAACTGAAGGTTCCAGAAGAAGCGCAAAAGTAGCAATTCCCGATCACCATCACATGATGCCGCAAAATAATGTCCGATCCCGAAAATGCTTGCCTGTTTTGAAAGTATCTGGTTACGTTTTATTACATCCTTAATACTAATGGTTTAAAGGTTTTACTTCATTTATATTTTCAGCATTGGCATTTTTGCAAGCTAAAATTCATATTTTTGACATGAACCATTCAGATCTATGTATGCTTTTCGACGACGTTTATAAAACCTTAGAAACTACCGGACAAGGGTTGTATAAAGAAAAAGGCAGCAGGTTCATTTCGTTTGCCATTCCTGTTTTGAACGAAGCCGATGTGAAGAGGGAACTTGATGTACTCCGCAATAAATATCACGATGCCCGCCACCACTGCTATGCATATGTAATGGGTTTTGATAAGAATGCCAGCCGGTCAAACGACGACGGTGAGCCTTCAGGAACAGCCGGAAAACCAATACTTGGACAGATTGGGGCTGCCGACCTCACAAATACATTGGTTGTTGTTATCAGGTATTTTGGGGGCATAAAGCTGGGGGTAAGCGGACTCATTCAGGCATACCGCACGGCAGCCAAAGAGGCCATTGGTGAGTCCGGTCTTGTTTCGCGGATCGTAAGTGACGTATACGAACTTGAATTCGGATATGCAATAATGAACGATGTGATGCACATTGTCAAGGAAGAAAGTTGTACAATCTTATCAACACATTTTAATCTTCAAAATAAAATGATTATTATGGTGCGGAAACGTGATTCAAATCTTGTGTATGAGAAACTAATCAGGCTAAATGCACTAACTATTAAGTTTATAGAGACAAAATAGTATATTTATTTTGCGTTTTATTTTTTTTTAGTAAATTGTTAATGGTCAAAAAATAGAACAAATCCTACTAATATAATTTTTATTTCTTCACAATTTTTCATTCAACTTTGTTAAAAAATAAATTCTTCCCCTGTCTCTAATGTATTTTATCGCCCTTTTAATACATCCTTCTAATAGCTAAATGTTTTAATCCCGATATAGAATATTCTGATGATCTTTAACACCAATACACGAATGAAAGAAGCTTTCGAAGAAGTATGGGACAATTGTCTGCTCGTCATCAAGGACAATCTGAATTACCAGAACTTCAAAACGTGGTTCGCCCCGATAAAGCCCGTAAAGCTTGAAAACAATGTACTCACCATACAGGTGCCCAGCCAGTTCTTTTACGAATGGCTCGAAGAGCATTACATCAGTCTGCTTAAAAAGACTGTACGCAACGAACTTGGAATTACAGGCCGGCTCGAATACAGTATTGTGATGGATGGCAGTTTTAATGCTGATCCATACACCATTAAAGTACCTACAAGTAATAAAAGGGCAATCGCAAATCCTTCAGTATCAATGCCACTAAATATAAATGGTTCAGGGTCAAAAGACATCCCAAACCCCTTCGTAATCCCTGGACTAAAAAAAATCCAGGTACAATCCCAACTTATCGAATCCTATTCGTTTGATAATTTTGTGGAAGGTGATTGCAACCGCCTCGCACGTTCAGCAGGATATGCCGTTGCCAATAAACCAGGCAAAACATCATTCAACCCATTATTCCTTTATTCTAACGTAGGATTGGGAAAAACACACCTGGTGCACGCCATTGGCATCCAGGTAAAGAACATGTTTCCGGAAAAAACTGTTCTCTACGTTGCTACAGAGCAATTTACGCAGCAGTTTATAGATGCGGTAAGAAATAACAACCATAACGATTTTGTCCACTTCTACCAGATGATAGATGTGCTTATCCTGGATGATATTCAATTCCTGGCAGGTAAGGAAAAGACCCAGGATGTCTTTTTCCATATATTTAACCACTTACATCAGAAAGGGAAGCAGATTATCATCACATCTGATAAAGCTCCGGTTGAACTTAAAGGTATGGAACCAAGGTTGCTTTCCCGCTTCAAATGGGGTCTTGCTGCCGACCTGCAGGTTCCTGATCTCGAGACAAGGATAGCTATTCTTCATAAACGGCTTTACAAGGATGGCATAGAGATGCCTCAGGATGTAATTGAATACCTTGCCTACAGCATTGCCACAAATGTGCGTGAACTCGAAGGTGCGCTCATTTCGCTCATGGCACAGTCATCACTCAACAAGAAAGCAATTACGATAGAACTGGCAAGGCAGATGATCGATAAATTCGTGAAAAACACTACCCGCGAGATCTCTATCGACTTCATTCAAAAGATCATTTGTGATTACTTTAACATCCCGGTAGATCAGCTCAACTCCAAAACACGGAAACGCGATATCGTTCAGGCACGGCAACTGGCCATGTTCTTTTCCAAAAAACTCACCAAATCGTCGCTGGCTACTATCGGCCTGCATTGCGGTAACAAGGACCACGCCACCGTACTGCATGCCTGCCGCACAGTGAACAACCTTATCGATACTGATAAGAATTTCAGGATATTTGCAGATGAGATCGAGAAAAAAATCAAAATTTAACGGTTGACAAATATGATGATGATACCGCCGTGCAGCTTGCCGGCGGTTTTTTTTATCTTTGCCGGCGATAGGCAGGCAATAGGCAATAGGCATCAGGCCATACGAAACCTTGTTGAAAGTCAACCACAGTTTAGCAATGGCGCAAAAAGGAACTCACTTGAAACTTTGAAACACTTTGAAACACATAGAAATACATAGAAATATTTTGAAGTAAATTGAAGTAAATGGAAGTAAATGGAAGTAAATGGAAATACGCAGAAATACATGCACATAAAAAGAAGTAGGTTGAAGTATATGGAAGCAAATTGAACTGACAACCTTTCTCCTTTAACCTTGAAAATTAGAACTTGGGGCTTGGGGCTTGGAGCTTGGGGCTTGGAATTTATATAGAAAGAAGATGAAAATACTGATGGTCTGCCTTGGCAATATCTGCCGATCGCCCCTTGCAGAGGGTATTATGCAGCATAAGATTGATTCCTTTGGCCTTGAAGCTGAAGTTGACTCAGCGGGTTTTGAGGCTTTCCACACAGGTGACGCACCTGATGAGCGTGCCATAAAAGTTGCCCGTAAAAACGGCATCGACATTTTGGGCTACCGGGCAAGATTATTCCAGCAGGCTGACTTTGATCGCTTCGATCGTATTTATGTGATGGACAACAAAAATTACAGCGATGTCATGCAGGTTGCCCGGAATGATAGTGACCGCCTTAAAGTTGATTTTATCCTCAACGCCTTGAGTCCCGGACGAAATGATGTTTTACCCGATCCCTATTATGGTAAAATAAGCGATTTTGAATCAGTATTCGATCTGCTGAACCAGGCAGCTGATGTCATTGCCAATAAACTTCAAAATGGCGGTTAAAGGCTGTTCCTGCAAAAGAAAATCCCGAAACGTTCGCGCACAACTTAAAATAATATTAAAATTATCCAGATGTTTCCAACACCTGAAATGATAGAAGCCGCCCATCGCCGCATCCATCCATATATCCACTGCACTCCTCTGATGACAAGCCGGGCCATTAATGAAATGGTTGGCGCTGAACTGGTATTTAAGTGTGAAAACTTCCAGAAAGTGGGTGCATTCAAATTCCGGGGAGCAAGTAATGCCGTTTTCAGCCTTTCAGAAGAAGAAATGAGCCATGGCGTCGCTACGCACTCCTCCGGCAACCACGCAGCAGCCCTGGCCCTTGCTGCAAGCCTCAGGGGTATCCAAGCTTATATCGTAATGCCCTCCAATTCTTCCAGGGTGAAAATCGCTGCGGTTGAACATTACAAAGGAATCATAACCCTTTGCGAACCAACACTTCAGGCAAGAGAAGACACGCTGGCCAGAATCCTTTTGCAAACCAATGCCGCTGAGATCCATCCTTACAATGACTACAGCATAATTTCCGGACAAGCCACTGCTGCCAAAGAGTTAATTGAAGAAGGCGGAAAATTCGACATAATTATGGCTCCTGTAGGAGGAGGTGGTCTGCTGAGTGGTACAGCACTGTCAGTAGCCTATTTTTCGCCCTCGTCCAGTGTAATTGCGGCGGAACCACTCCAGGCGGATGATGCATACCAGTCGTTCTATCAAAAGCGTTTAATTCCATCGGTAAATCCGAACACGATTGCCGACGGGTTGCGCACTTCCCTGGGAACGCTTACATATCCCATTATTCGGGAGCATGTTCACCAGATCGTGCGTACCAGCGAAGCAGGCATTGTTCAGGCTATGCGCATGATATGGGAGCGTATGAAGATCCTGGTGGAACCATCCTCGGCAGTGCCCCTGGCAGCACTTCTGGAAAACACATTCGAACATAAAGGATTGCGCATCGGGATCATTTTGTCGGGAGGAAATGTAGATCTCAATGATCTGCCGTTTTGAAAATTACACGCATGATCAGGTATTCCAATAAATACATTGATATACATTGATATACATTGATATACCTTAAATACATAAAAACATGTTGTAAACTATTTATTTCTATTTATTTCAATGTAATTGTAAAGAAGTATCCGGATATAGCGAAATTTTGAAATCAGAAACCACATGACTTCCAAAGGAAAATTATATTTAATCCCGGCCCTGCTCGGTCCGGTTGCCCCCGAAAGAGCTCTGCCGGCTTTCAATATGGATATTATATTCAGGCTGAATGAATTTATCGTTGAGGAAGAGCGCACAGCAAGGCGTTTCCTGCGCAGCATCGGTTATACAAGATCATTCGATGAAGTTACACTGCACGTGCTCAATGAGCACACGCTGGAAGCAGAAACTGCAGCCTACCTGCAATCGGCCAAAAACGGAAGTGATATTGGTTTATTATCAGAGGCAGGAACACCCTGCATTGCCGATCCGGGATCGGTCATTGTGCGGCAGGCACATCTTGCCGGAATAACCGTTGTGCCCCTGGTAGGCCCCAACTCATTGCTACTGGCGCTGATGGCCTCGGGCATGAACGGGCAACATTTCACCTTCCATGGTTACCTGCCGGCAAAAACCGATGAACGCGCCCAAAAAATAAAAATATTGGAGAAAGAAGCCTATACAAACCATGTAACGCAACTTTTCATCGAAACGCCGTACAGGAATGCCCCGCTGCTGGAATCCATCATTCAGCATTGCCGCCCTGCCACCCTGCTTTGCATTGCATGCGATATTACGCTGGGAACTGAATTTATTGCAACAAAAACGGTGGGGGAATGGAAGAAGAAACTGCCGGTCCTGGGAAAAAGACCAGCCGTTTTTTTGATTTCCGAAGGATATTAGCTTTAAGCCCACAAGCCAGCTATGGTTTGCAGGGATATAATAATCCGGCACCTGCTGCTGATAAGGAAGCAAATGCCGGATCATTTTGTATGCGACCAGCTATTCGTGCTGATGTCCGCCGTGTCCGTGAACATGCCCGTGGCTGAGTTCTTCATCGGAAGCATCACGTACTTCCACGATTTCGCCCGTAAAATGCAGATTCTTGCCTGCCATGGGGTGGTTAAAGTCCATCTTTACGTTATTCTCATCTACGGATAGCACTTTGCCCTGGAGCGGATGACCGTCCTGGTCCTGCATCGGGATGAAACTGCCGGGTTTAAGCATTTCGTTGTCAATTTCCCCTTCGATCAGGAAAATATCCTTGCTCAGTTCAACAATGGCCTCATCGGTAAAATCACCGTAAGCATCGTCCTTTGAGAGCAAAAATTCGAAATGATCGCCCGATTTCATTTTACTTAGATTTTCTTCAAACCTTGGTAGCATTCCGCCATTTCCGAATAAAAATATCAGAGGATCACGTTTATCGGCAACTTCGATAGTCTCACCAAGTGCACTGTCGTACTTCAGCTCATATGTGAGTGAAACAACTTTGTTTTTTTCTATTTGCATGCGAATTTGTATGATTGTTTGTGAATAGAGATTATTTGTAAATGGGACACCGTTAGTGTTTTTGATCAGCGCGTCTAATGACTGTTTATTTCTATTTTGCTATTTATTTCAAACCGTTTTTTTATTTCTGCTTACCGAGTAATTGCTGTATGAAAGGCTAATTGACCGGGGGAATAACCTCCCTCCAAAAAGCCAGCGAATTTACTCATTTAAAACATGTTCAGATAAATTTTGTTCATTTCAGCAATTATTCAGGAACAAGCGAGTCCTGGAGTAGAATGAGAGAATCGTTTTTTGGCAAATAGGTCTGACAGCCATATGGTTTGCTGATCTTTTCCTTTGGTTTGTCGAACATTCCCCTCCATTCTGAAAGGGTATTATCCTTCATCACTTTCTCAAGGTATTTACCCACAACCGGCAGTGCCGTCCTTAAGCCTTCTCCGGCCATAGAGGTGCGAAAATGGATACTTCTGTCGTCATTGCCAACCCAGGCACCTGATACCAGTTTTGGCGAAATGCCGATAAACCAGCCATCGGCATAATTGGAAGATGTTCCGGTTTTGCCACCAAACTCGGTATCGGAATGAAACAGATCGTATTCCCAAAGCCCTCCGGTTGTCGCTCCCGGTTCTGTAAGCCCGGCACGCAGCATGATCCCCATTAAAAAGGCCGTTTCATAACTCAGCACCTGTTTTTTCTCAGGCTTATATTCATAAAGGATATTCCCATCCTTGTCCTCAATACGCGTTACCAGTACAGGGTCGATCAGGTAGCCGTCGTTGACAAAGCAGCAATAGGAATTTACCATTTCGAGCAGTGTAACATCACTCGATCCCAGGCAAACTGAGGGCACGTTTTCCAGTTCCGTATGCACACCCAAACGATGTGCATAAGCGATAATTTTCTCCCATCCTATTTTCTCCGTTACCTGAACGGCGATGGAGTTAACCGACTTGGCAAAAGCGTACTTCAAAGTCATGGGTGTTCCTGTATGCGACCAATCGACATTATGGGGTGCCCAGGTCTTCTTCTCACCTTTTTCTGTATAATTTATAGATACAGGCATATCAGTCATCTTATCACAAGGACCGTAACCGTTGTCAATGGCTGCAGCATATACGAAGGCCTTAAAAAGCGAACCGGGCTGACGGCGTGATTGGCTCACATGGTCGAACTGGAAATAATTAAAGTCGATCCCTCCTACCCAGGCTTTAACGAAACCATCGCGTGGATCCATGGATACAAATCCCGATTGCAGGAAAAGTTTATAATGTTTGAGGGAATCCAGGGTGCTCATGATCGTATCACGTTCACCTTTATAGGTGAAAATCCGCATTTTATGCGGCTTCTGCAGATAATAGCGGATGGAATCGCTACCAGTGCCGAAACGTTTTTGCAGGTGGCGATATGTTGGCGTTTCCCTGGCCAGCGCTTCGAAATATCCGGGAATTTTTACATTTCCCGGCCCAAGCCATGGCAGGTCAACAGCATCGCCGCGGTCGAACCGCGACTGAAGACGCTTAAGATGAGCCTTCAATGCCTCCTCTGCGTATCCTTGCATCCGGCTATCGATGGTCGTATAAATCTTCAATCCATCGGTATACAGATCATAACCGTTCTCCCTGCACCATTTCTGAAGGCTGCGACCAACGGCATCCCTGAAATAGGATGCACCTTCTGCCGTATAGGTCTTGGTTTTTAACTTTAACCCGAGCGGCAGACGACTCAGGGAATCTGCCTTAACTTTGTCTAAAAAGTTGTATTTGGCCAACTGATCCAAAACGCTGTTACGGCGATTAAATGAATTACCGGGATTTTGGAAGGGGCTGTAAAAGGATGGTGCCTTGAGCAATCCAACCAGCACAGCCGACTGATTCACGGTAAGTTGTATGGGTGAAGTGTCAAAAAAGGTAGATGCAGCCGATTTGATGCCAAAAGCATGGCTGCCGAAATCTACCGTATTGAAATACATGGTTAGAATATCTTCTTTGGAATAGTAAAGTTCTATTTTAACTGCGTTCACCCATTCCTTGGTTTTGCTGATCAGGGTGCTGAGGCCCGGAACTTTACCCAGCAGACCTGTAGAATAATGCTGTCGTGTTTTGAAAAGATTTTTAACCAGTTGCTGGGTAATGGTGCTTCCGCCGCGGCGTTGTCCGTGGAGCAAATCCCAGAGCACTGCCAGGGTAGCCCTGAAATCGATGCCATGATGTTTATAGAACCTCACATCCTCTGTAGCGATGAGCGCATTGATAAGGTTTGGCGAGAGTTCTCTGTATTCGACGGGCGATCGGTTTTCGATGTAATAGGAACCTATCCTTTTGCCATCGGCGGAATATAGCTCAGAAATGATATTCATCTGAGGATTTTTTAATTCGCTTATCCTGGGAGAATCGCCAAAAAGCCACAGGAAATTAATATCTACCAATAGCATAATCAGCAAGAACACGGCCAGGCTATAAATGCCGGCAAGCAATATTTTCATCCACCACGACGCCTGGCGGGGGATACGAAACATGCCTTTTGTAAAGCGAATGATGAATGTGCCGAACCCCGACTGGCGAAAGCGGGAGATATTGGCCAGGATAAATGCTTTGTTTGTAAAACGATTTATTACCGTTGCAAAATGCGACCGGCGAATCCGGGAAATATTCGTTTGAACAAAAGCTATAAATGTTTTAATGGGCACCATTAAGAGCTTGAAATGATCCGGCTGAAATAGCTAAGCAGGAATGCAGCAAAGATAAGACAAATTGCCAGACAAGTGGCAAATTCCTCGCAGCCAATGGCAACAAATGTAGCTCAGGGAAGTAACTTTTCAACCTGGTGAACGTCCAAAATATTGAAACGCTCCTGCTTAATTATTTTTTTTTGTAACTTCATTTTACACTTCCTTCCAGATGATCAGAATTCAGTTATTATTAACCATAATGCTTATCTCGTTAACCTTTTTTGCCAGGGCACAGCAGGAGGATGTTAATGCGTGCCTGCGTCAGGCCACCATTATGGAGAATAGCAACAAATACCAGGACGCCCTCGGTTATTGCACCAAAGCTCTTATCCTGAATCCCCTTTATGATGAATCATATTTCCGCCGGGGCTATTATAAATATCTGCTTGGGGATATTGCAGGAGCCATCCGTGATTTTGACGTTGCCATTAAACTGAATCCCGATAATGTGGATGCCCATCTTTATAAAGCGAGTTGTCTCCAGAAAACAGGGCGTAATGTCGGTGCCCTGAACGAATACAACCGGGCCCGCAAACTCGACGCATTCCTCACAATATCGCATATGGCCAGGAGCCTGCTGGGCAGCATGGTTGGTGAGTAACGCTTGTAACCGTGCAGCCGTGCAGCCGTGCAGTCGCCTTTAATACTCCCCGGCCCGCTTTCGCAAAAACCATTCGATACCAAGCAGCGTAACTATTAATACGAAAACCCAGAAAATATTGATAAGGTCGGTATAACGACGCTCGGCATAAACGACTGTTTTGATATCATCGCGTTTGGCCAGCAGATCCTTAACCGATTGCATGGTTCCGGGATAGAGCATCGTTCCGCCATGACGGCCTGCCAGGTTATAAAGCAGATGATGATTTGCGACAGTTACAGCCGATTCGACATTCAATGCAGTTACTACAAATTCTCCCTTACGGTTAAACTGCTTTCCGCCATATGATACATGCGCTGAATAGTTGTAAACCCCCGGAGAAAAATTTCCCAGGTTGAGATGATATGCATTTGTGGTCCGTCCAAAAGTGTAGGTAAACTTTTTACCATTCTCATCCACGATATCCATCGACACATCGGATTCGTTCACCAGTTCGTAACTATCGTTATAGACTTCGGCATTGGCTTCGATCGTTTCGTTTTCAGGATAATGATTTTTAAGGATGATCCTGAAAAGGCTTTTATCCAGTTTCACAGAAAGGTACTGAACAATTTTATGCATCATTTCATCAAAAAGCTGATGATTTCCATGACGGGCAAAATCACTCATGCGCCAACGCCAGATTCCTTCTCCGCAAAGCACTGCACTTTTAACCGCTGGTCCCTGGTTGAAAAGCAGCAAAGGCATTTCGGTTGTAACTGATCCGATACGCTGGTAAAGCATGGGAGTAGCTGAAGTGGCGGTACGGTATTGCCCGAATGGGCTCCAGAGCGGAGGAAACTCCTGGAACGCCTTGCGCATATCATCGGAAAGTGTGAAAAGCGCAAACCCTGATGCAACAACAGGCAACGCTTCATGGGTACTGCCATTTCCGGAGGCAATGGAAACTCCGGTTTTCAATCCGTTCAGGAGTGGCAATGCTGACTGAGCGCCCAGAATGTATAGCACGGGAATCCCGGCAGTCCTCACATCCTGCAGCAACCTTGAAGATGCTTCAGTGAGCGAAGGAACCTGATGAAGAATGATAAGGCTATACTGTGCCAATGGTTCATTCAGGTTATCCGTGAGCCTGTCGGTGACTTCGTAGTTACGGTTGTTACCGATTGCCTGGTCCAAGGCAGAGATGTCGGGATGAGGGGCAGATGCTACAATAAGTACCTTTTGCCGGCCATCAAGCACATCAATAAAAATATCTGCCGAGTTATTACTGCGACTTATCTCTTTGTTCACGGGGGAAAGGCTGATGCGGTAATGCTGCGTTCCGCGCTGTGATGCGTTAAGCCTCACCGGAACAGTTTGTGTGAAATTATCAGATGTGATTCGGATCTCTTTACTGAACAGCTTTTCCTTCCCGTGCATTATAGTTAAGACCGTGCTGAGTCCGTTACTTTTATAAGCATTAACCTCCATTTCCACAGGGAAATCATCTCCTAAGTAAGCAACTGAATTGTATTGCAGGTGAGACAGGACCACATCGCACCTAACATTGGTATCGCCCAAAGCGATCGTGTAAACAGGGTAGCTGACGTTTTCAGCGGCATAGAGCGGGTCGAGGCCCATATTATAAATCCCGTCACTGGCAAGCACAAGGGCTGCCACGTTCCTGTTGGCATAACGTGTGCCGATCTCGCTGAAGAGTTGGGCCATATCGGTATGTTTGCCGATATATTTATTGTTAAAACCATTCATAAGCTTATCGCCGAATCCGTATGTCCTTACATCATATTTTTCGCTCAGTTCCCTGGCAAGTTTTTCCATCTCTCCTACAAAAACTTTTCTGTAAAACATTGAATCTGAACCTGCAGCAATTGACTGTGATTGATCATTCGCCAATACTACAATCGGTTTTTCCGATCGCCGGCTTATATTACGTATCATAGGTGACAGCAGCAGGAGCGCTATGAAGCTTACAGCCAGAAAACGCAGTATTGCCAGTATCCATACCAGACGCGGAGTATTGTCGGGAATCAGGCTACGGTAATACAACACGGCCGCATAAGCTGCACCTGCAAGGAGGCAAAGCAGAACCATCCATATTGGGTAAGCGGCAAGAATGTTGATTTTCAAGTTTTGGATTTTGACAGCATTGTGGTGCTATATGCAAAGATCGTATTTTTAAGCGAAAAAAAATCCCCCCAAAGGTGGAGGGAATTTTTATTCATGTTAGTACCTGTTTGTGCAATAAGTCATGGAGGTTGTCTTTTAACGTGATATTAGGTTTTCGGACAACCTGAGCGCAACACTAATGCTTGTATTCCGTAAGCACCTGCGAACTTGAAACTTTACCCTTTTTATCGTAGGTTTCAGTTTTCACAACACCAGGCCCCTTTGCCAGCCATTGTGCTGCTGAGGCTTTCATTTTAAACAATGCCTTGGTTTCCATGTCGTAGGTTATCTTAAGGCAATCGAATGTACCTGCCGGTACCGTGATGCTCTCCGCTGCAGCAACTTTACGGTTTGTTATGTTAACAGTCATTTTTATGATGCCCATGACCATGGTCATACTGGCATCGGGCAAAGATTGTCCCACGGTTAATTTTGCGGGAAGTTCCAGATCAACACCACTAAATTCTACCTGCACATCTTTCATATCGCCCATCGATTTGGTATCCATGAAATTCTTCATATCCATATAGAATACTCCACTTTCGCACCGCATGGTAAGATCTGCTTCTGACACAAGTTTGTCTTTTGCATCCCACACTTCACTTTTAACAGTATAGTCAAAGCCTTTAGCAGTTGCTTTTTTACGTAGTATGGTCTGTTTGGTAGTAGCAGTGACTTTGCCCTTGTCATCAGAATTCCTGTAAGCCAGTACGGCACCTTCTTTAACAGGGTAATAACCGGCGCAATCCTGTGCAAATGCGCCAAACGATAACAACAACGCTGCTACCGACAGGAGGATAGTCTTGTTCAGTGTTTTCATGTTCTTTGGTTTGGGTTAAACAAATATAAAGATAACCTAAAAAAATGCAATATGGAAATGACTGAAAGAATAAACTACAATGGTTCTATCCGCTCAAAGGCACCCATATCGGGTCCGGCATCCGCTATCCGCGAAACTCCATTTATATCCAGCGTGATGTCGCGAAAGGCACCTGAAATGATCTGTCGGGATCCTGCATCTTTGGCAGGAGAAAGTGTGTCTAATTCAAGGTTATGAAAATATTTTTCTAAATTTTTAAATTTCGGCACCTTATTCCTGATACAGGATGTAAACACGGCAGGTGCTCCAGCTGCAAGCATTGTGCGTATAAGGCAATTTTCAAAAACCACGTTGAAGGCTGCCCCTGTCTTTTTCTGGAGACTAATTTCTTCCTCCATCTCTCCATAAAAGATACAATTGCCAAAATAAGCCATGGAAAGGTCCTGGACATGAGATAAACCTTTACTATCGAGGTAATAATTACTGAGAGATAATGAAGGTGTGCGCCGGGGCGAGAGCATCCAGTAATTGCCTACGGTGCAATGCCTTAAATCATATTCCCCGCCATTGTTTAATGCAATTGCATTTCCACCCGCCCCGTCAAATACGCAATTAACAGCCTGTATCCGGGCTCCCCGGGCTAAAAGACCATAATAGGTTGCGTTGCTGATGCGTGTGTTACTCAGCCGCAAAACAGGTTCTGTTGTATTGTCCCCCGCCTCTACCATCAGGCCAATCTGAGCATTCCGTATCTCAGCGTAGTTGATCTCATTGTTCCTGCTACCGGCACAAAGCCATATGCGACCCCATTGGCCGGGAACTGTATCATAATCATGTTCCAGCCTGTCGCCGCGAAAAACAACAGGATTGTTAAGCGTTCCATTCACTTTGAGTGTGGCATCGCGGGAAATAAGCAGTCGGGCATCTTTATGCAAGTAGATCTTTGCTCCCGGCTGCATCGTAAGCGTGAATAATGAATCTATGATCAGTTGCCCGTATATGACATGAGGTTTGTCGTTGGTAAAAGTATAATTACTTCTTATTGTTGTGTTGGCGTAAAAATAAGCATCCTGTCCCCAGGCCACCAGTTTCACGTCCTGCTGCTGCCCGTTTACCGTAAACAAAATTGAATCGCTCTGGACCAAAGGCGTGTTTATATTGTTTGGGTCAATAGTTGCCCTTACGAAAATATAAAGGCTATCATTGGCTTTAAGTTCGATATCTGAAACAGAAAGTGCTGAACGTCCGTCAATATTTAGTTTATAAGGTGACGCCTGGCCGCGCGCCAGCCGAACAGAACTAATGATTACCGCTTTATTGCTCCGGTTGTAAACATGTAATTGTTTAGTCACTGAACCGCGCGTTGTAAAAACAGTGTCAAAGATGATGGTGTCATTGGAAAAAGACAACCTGAATCCCGGGCTTTTATCGATCACATTGTCCTTACGGCATGAATTCAGTAAAATAAACACGACAGATAGCAGGAAAACCCAGCCAAATAAATAATGAATCTTGACGGATGTTGATTTGGGATTGTCTTGCATTCGTCAAAGATATAGATTTGATATTTATTACGTATTACTCTTTCCTTTATTATGATTTTGACCGCTTTAATAAACCTTAACCACAAAAAAATGTTAGTACCTATGCTTTGTTTAATGGCACAATAACTTGCAAGATTTATTATCTTTGCAATAATGGGCCTTTTTCCTGGTCGTTTCCGCCAAAATAAATCATAATCCTGATATGGCTTACATAAAATTCGAAAAGAATCAACTGATCAATCTTGAATATTCACTATCGCGTGAATTGATCAGGACCAACAGGGCAGGCTCTTATGCCAATTCCACAATTATTTACAGCAACACCCGAAAATACCACGGGTTGCTTGTAGCACCCCAGCCAGCTATCGACAATCAAAACCATGTTCTGCTTTCGTCACTCGATGAAACTGTTATTCAGCACAACAACGAGTTCAACCTGGCTATCCATAAATTCGAAGGAGATGTCTATAATCCGCGCGGACACAAGTATATTTCCGATTTTACCACAGAGCCAATCCCGAAACTCACCTACCAGGTTGGTGGTGTGACCCTTACCAAGGAAATGCTTTTTGCAAGCAATAATGACCGTGTTATCATCAAATATACCCTGGAAAGTGCCAATTCTCCAACAACCTTGCGTTTCAGACCATTTCTGGCCTACCGCAGCATCCATCAACTCAGCAAAGCAAATGTATTTGTTGACAAAAAGTACGAAGCTATAGCCCATGGCATCAGCACCAGGATGTACCAGGGTTATTCCCATCTGAATCTTCAGTTTTCGAAAGATCCTGAATACGTGCATGTTCCTGACTGGTATTACAACTTTGAATATATGCGTGAACGTGTGCGTGGTTACGAATACTTAGAAGACCTATACACACCCGGTTATTTTGAATTGCCAATAAAGAAAGGCGAGAGCATATACTTCTCAGCCGGTCTGGAGGAAATCAATCCTGCTAATCTGGCAAGAATTTTCAACAACGAAGTAAAAGCGCGCATCCCGCGCGACAGCTTCGTAAACTGCCTGCGCAATTCAGGGGCGCAATTTGTAATTAAACGTGGAAAACGGACAGAGATCATTGCAGGATTCCCATGGTTCGGCCGCTGGGGCAGAGATACTTTAATTGCGTTACCAGGTCTTACCTTGCTCAATGGCGATCAAAAAAACTTTAAGGCAATTCTCAACAATATGCTCACGGAGATGCGTGGACCGCTATTCCCGAATATGGGTATGGGCGATAATGCAATTTATAATTCCGTAGATGCACCATTGTGGTTTTTCTGGACACTTCAGCAACTTATGGTCATTTCTAAAGTTCCGAAACAGGATATCTGGAAAACATATGGCAAGCGGATGAAAACAATCCTTGAAGGATTCCACAGCGGAGCTCCGAATAATATTCTCATGACAGAGGACGGACTTATCTATGCCGGGGAGCCCGGTAAAGCCCTCACCTGGATGGATGCCATTGTTGACGGCAAGCCTGTCACGCCACGCATCGGTCTTACCGTGGAGGTTAATGCCCTCTGGTATAATGCTATAAAGTTCACCCTCGAACTTGAGCAGGCTGCAGGCGAAAAAGCATTTGCAGCTAAATGGGAACCAATAGCAGCATCCATCCCGGAAGCTTTTACCAGGACTTTCTGGATCGCCGATAAAAAGTACCTGGCCGATTATGTTAACGCTGAATTTAAGGATCGTTCTGTCCGTCCCAATCAGGTCTTCGCCACTTCTTTGCCTTACTCACCCCTGAACGAAGAGCAGCGTAAAGGTGTCCTCGACTGTGTAAAGTCAGAACTGATTACGCCCAGAGGCTTACGTTCGCTGGCGCCTAAAAATATTGCCTATAAAGGGACTTATATCGGTACCCAGGCTGAACGCGACCTGGCTTATCATCAGGGTTCTGTGCATGTGTGGCTTTTATGCCATTTTGCAGAAGGTTACCTCAAATTGTATGAAGAAAGCGGACTGGCATACATTGAAGAGCTTTACGGAAAGTTTGAAGAAGTTATGTCCGAGCATGGTATAGGAACGATCTCGGAAGTATATGATGGCGATCCCCCTCACAAGCCGGGTGGAGCCATTTCACAAGCCTGGAATGTTGCAGAACTCCTGCGCCTGAACTGGCTCATCGAAAATTTTAAGAAAAAAATGAGCAGAAAAAAAGTTCTGGAACTTTAACAAGTGCTATGAAATCGGATGAATCCGATTTTCAAAGCAAACGAAAATGCTGCCATGGCTGATTTCATGTTGCCAATTATTAATAAATATAAGAATGGAATAAAATGAAAGTATTGATGTTCGGATGGGAATTCCCCCCACATATTACAGGTGGATTAGGCACTGCATGTTTTGGATTAACAAAAGGACTGCTTAAGCATGGCGTGGAAGTATTGTTTGTGGTGCCGAAAGCTTATGGTGACGAAAGCCAGGAGGCTGTGCGCCTGCTCAATGCCAGCGATGTGGTTGTAGATATGCAGACTACAGAGTACCAGAATTTCTGGAGCAAAATTACCTATATGGAAATTGGATCAAACCTCATTCCTTACGTGGGGCCCGAAGAATTTGAAAACATCGTAAATCAGAACATACAAAGCAGCACAGAAACCTTGAGTTCAGTCTTTTCAGAACGATTCGAATTTTCCGGCAAATACGGCCTGGACCTGATGGCGGAAGTTTCACGCTATGCCCTCATCGGATCATCTATTGCCGCCAACCAATCCTTTGATATCATCCATGCACATGACTGGCTCACCTATCCTGCCGGAATTGCTGCCAAACACATTTCCGGAAAACCGCTGGTCGTCCATATGCATGCCACTGAGTTTGACAGATCAGGCGAAAACACAAATGAAAATATCTATGAAATAGAGCGCAAGGGTATGGAAGAAGCCGATCGCGTGATTACCGTCAGCAACCTTACCCGCAATATTGTCATTGAACGCTATGGGATAGACCCTGCGAAGGTCATAACCGTTCACAATGCCGTAGAACCCACTGACAGATCAGAATTTGTCGGCGTTCAGAAGCATGTAAAAGAGAAAGTCGTTACCTTCCTTGGCCGGGTAACCTTTCAGAAAGGTCCTGAATATTTTGTTGAAGCTGCCCGTAAGATACTCGACAAAGATCCGAATGTGCGTTTTGTAATGGCCGGTACAGGGGATTTACTCGAGAAAATGATCCGGCGTGTGGCAAAACTGCATATGGCTACAAAATTCCATTTTACGGGATTCCTGAAAGGTGAAAATGTGGACAGGATGTTTGCCATGAGCGATGTATATGTGATGCCATCGGTATCCGAACCCTTTGGCATATCGCCGCTCGAAGCCATGCGATCGAATGTTCCGGTGGTTATTTCCAAGCAGTCGGGCGTAGCTGAAATCTTAAATCATGCACTTAAAGTTGATTTCTGGGATATTGATGCCTTAGCTGACGCCATCTATGGGTTGCTTCATTACCAAAGCCTCTCCAGCATGTTCTCCAGTCATGGTGAAGCAGAAGTTAACAATCTTAAATGGGATAACGCTGCCAACAGCGTTCTCGACGTATATAAACAAGTGGTATAGTCATTGTACACCGAAGATATTATAATAAAAACATATGTAATAGTCATGATTGTAGAAACACCTAGTGAGATGTTAATATCCTTTATCATGGCGTATTCCATGTGACCCGTAAAAATAAATAATAGCACATGAAATCAATTTGTCTCTATTTCCAGATTCATCAGCCATTCAGGCTAAGAACTTACAGATTCTTCGATATTGGAGCTGAACATAAATACTTCGACAGTTACGTGAATAAAACCATTGTACGACGTGTAGCTGAAAAATGTTATCTGCCTGCCAATAAGTTAATGCTTGAATTGATCAGGGAATATGGTTCAGCATTTAAGATTTCATACAGTATTTCCGGTGTGGCGCTTGATCAGTTCCGCAAATATTCCCCCGAAGTCATCGAGAGTTTTAAAAAACTTGCCGATACGGGCTATGTCGAATTCCTGGGTGAAACCTATTCTCATTCGCTTGCTTCGCTGAAAGACGAAAACGAATTTCGCCGCCAGGTAAAACAACATGCCGACACCATTGAAGAACTCTTCGGCAAACGACCTACTACTTTCCGCAATTCCGAGTTGATCTATTCCGACAGTATCGGGCATGTGGTCAGCCAGATGGGATTCACAACCATGCTTACTGAAGGAGCAAAACAAATATTAGGATGGAAAAGTCCGAATTACCTTTATTGCAGTGCATCGGATCCTAAACTCAAACTACTTTTGAAGAATTATCAGTTGAGCGATGATATAGCCTTCCGGTTTTCCCAGCATAGCTGGAAAGAATGGCCGCTTACAGCAGAAAAATATACCCATTGGCTTAGCGAAACAGATCCTAAACAAGAGGTCATCAACCTCTTTATGAACTATGAAACTTTTGGAGAGCACCAGTGGGCGGAAACAGGTATTTTCAATTTCCTGAAAGCACTCCCGAAACAGGTTTTTGCCACACAGCAGTTTACCTTCAATACACCTGCTGAATTATCAAAAATTCTCCAGCCGATTTCTGCCATATCAGTCGTGGATCCCATTTCATGGTCGGATGAAGAACGCGATCTTACAGCCTGGCTGGGCAATGATCTGCAGATCGAAGCATTCAACAGCCTATATTCTGCCGCCGAGCGGATGAGCCATTGCAAAGATCCTGAATTGCTGCGCGACTGGAATTGGCTCCAGTCAAGCGACCATTTCTATTATATGTCAACCAAATGGTTTTCCGACGGAGGCACACTGCACAGTTACTACAACGCATACAACACCCCATATGAAGCCTTTATCAATTACATGAATGTTGTTTCCGACTTTCTGATAAGGGTAGAGGAGCAACTGGGTAAGGTCACAGACCAACCAAAAGCCAGCGTCAAAATTGCCAAAACAACTAAAGTACCTGTTAAAAAGGTTAAAACCCCGGATCCGGCAAAATCAGCGCTCTCGCTTGGTAAAATACTGCGTAATCTGGCGGAGACTGAATTAGATTCCATTCTGGAAAAAACAGGTGCTCAGGCACTGGCGCTTGCATTATGGCAGGAAAGCACCGCTGATATTGCAACGATACAACAATCATTGAACACGAAAAATCAGGACGAATTTCGTGATCTATTTTCTAAACTTGTCGCTCCGCGAAAAACCGACCTTGATCTGGCACGGAAAAGTCTCCTGCGCGAAGCCAATAAACTGAAAAGTAAATAAATTAAATTGTATTACTTTTGCACCCGAAGGAAGCCATCTGCCTCCTTCAGGTGCTATTATTATAGTATAAACCGCTATTTATCAATACTTAACTGAATGAATCCGCAAGTCACTATACAACCCGATTATCTTTTTGAAGTAAGCTGGGAGATCTGTAATAAAGTTGGTGGAATCTACACCGTAATCGCCACCAAAGCCGCCGGAATGCAGCGGGAATTTGGTGACAACTATATTCTCATTGGCCCCGATGTTTGGAAAGAGACAGCAGAAAACCCCGATTTTATTGAGGATAAATTTATTTACCGCTCCTGGCGCGAAAGGGCAGAAAGCGAAGGACTGCACCTCAAGGTGGGCCGATGGAATATCAAGGGCAGCCCGGTTGTTTTCCTTGTGGACTTCACTCCTTTCTTCGCCATTAAGGATAAAATTTTTGCCGAATTCTGGGAAGAATATAAACTGGACTCCATTAGCGGAAGCTGGGATTACATTGAACCATGCCTTTTTGGTTTTGCTGCCGGCAGAATTATCGAAAGCTTTTACGATTACAACCTTTCGGCACAGGACAAGATCATAGCCCATTTCCACGAATGGATGACCGGTGCAGGCATACTTTATCTTCGTGATCACGTACCACAGGCAGGATGCGTATTTACAACACATGCAACAATGCTTGGCCGTTGCATCGCAGGAAATAACCTTCCGCTGTACAGCGATTTTAACAACTATAATCCTGATAATATCGCCCAGCGGTTTAACATCAATGCAAAATATTCACTTGAAAAATCTGCAGCTGAAAACAGCGATGCCTTTACGACTGTCAGCCTGCTGACTGCTGAGGAATGCCGGCAGTTTCTTGGCCGTGAAGTGGACCTTATCACACCAAACGGATTTGATGAAGACCTCATTCCTACTGATCAGGATCTGGCTACACGCAGGAGTCTTGCACGCAAGTGCTTGCTGGATGTTGCATCTGCCCTGCTGAACCAGGAATTACCAGCGGATAGTATGCTGCTCGTCAACAGCGGACGTTATGAATTCCGCAACAAAGGAATCGACCTGCTTATCGATGCGCTTGGAAACATCAATAGCAATAATGCTACTCAAAAAACCATTGTTGCATTTATCATGATTCCGGCTAACCAATTAGGACCAGCCAATGGCTTAAAAGGTCGTCTTGGAAAACCCGACTTCAGCAGTCCAAATACCGATCATTTCCTGACGCATAACCTGTTCGAATCGGAATACGATCCTATCCTCAACAGCATCCGCCAGAACAATATGCATAATGCTACGTCCGACAAGGTCAAAATAATTTTTGTCCCGTCATACCTCAATGGCGCTGATGGCATCTTCAATATGAAATATTATGACCTGCTGCCAGGGTTCGATCTATCAGCCTTTCCATCCTACTATGAGCCCTGGGGATACACTCCGCTTGAAAGTCTTGCCTACAGTGTTCCAACTGTTACAACATCACTCACCGGTTTCGGCAGGTGGATAAGGGAAAAAATGCCGACCGACCATATCGGAATTACCGTCATCGATCGTGACGATACCAATTCGAACGAAGTTATTGAACATTTGACAGCTGATATTATCGTTACGAGCGGCTTAAGCACTGAAGATCATGAATTGCTGCGCACAAAGGCAAGGGAACTGGCAAGAGTTGCTTTATGGTCAAACCTGACCATCTATTACTTTGAAGCTTATGCCATTGCCCTGGGCAAAGTTGAAAAACGCTCCGAACTATTCAGGGACAAACGTCAGGTGGACACCGTGGTTGATTACAGCACACATAAACCCTCAAAACCGGTCTGGCAAAAAATTCTGATAAGACCTTCATTCCCTTCAACATTCCGCCGTCTGCAGCGCCTCTCGCGCAATCTTTGGTGGACATGGAATACAGATGCCGGCGACTTATTCAAAATGATCGATCCGTTACTTTGGGAAGAAACACACAACAACCCGATGGCTATGCTCGAGTCGCTCACTTCGACACAAATCCTGAAGTTATCCGAAAATAAGGATTTCATGGATAAGCTTTCGGAAATCTCCAGCCGGTTTGAGAGCTATATGGATGGCGCTGCTAAAAAACCCAAGAAACAGGTCGCTTATTTTAGCATGGAATATGGGCTGCATGAAACTATCCAGATATACTCCGGTGGATTAGGCTTATTGGCTGGTGACTACATGAAGGAGGCCAGTGACTCAAATATCAACATGATAGGAGTTGGTCTGCTTTACCGTTACGGATACTTCAAGCAATCCATTACACTATCGGGTGATCAGATAGCCTCCTATTCGCCCCAGAAATTTACACAACTGCCCATTAAGCCAGTCCGCGATGATCACGGTGCCTGGATAAAAGTCAGCATTGCATTACCAGGGCGAAGCGTTACCGCAAAAGTCTGGAAAATAGATGTAGGCAGAATTCCACTCTACCTGCTCGATACAGATATCTCCGACAATAGCGATACAGACCGCACCATAACGCACCATTTGTATGGCGGCGACTGGGACAACCGCCTGAAACAGGAACTACTGCTGGGTGTTGGTGGTATCCGTGTGCTGAATGCACTAGGATTGAAACCCGATATTTACCATTGCAACGAAGGTCATGCAGCCTTTATCGGCATCGAACGCCTGCGTGAATTGGTGCAATTACAGAAGTTATCCTTCCTGCAGTCTCTCGAAATTGTGCGTGCCTCTACCCTCTTCACCACGCACACCCCTGTGCCGGCAGGTCACGATGCATTTTCAGAAGATATGCTCCGCGCATACATTCCGCATTATGCCGTTCGCCTGAACATAACATGGAATACCTTTATGAACCTGGGCAGGTATATTGAAAACAAACTCGATGAAAAATTCTCGATGAGCGTGCTGGCTGCGCGGTTGTCGCAGGAAATAAACGGTGTGAGCCGGATACACGGACGTGTAACGCGTGAAATGTTCGAGAATATGTACGACGGCTATTACGCTGAAGAGCTACATATCGGATACGTAACGAATGGTGTACATTACCCTACCTGGACCGCCGAGCGCTGGCAGAAACTATACCACCGCGAATTCGGAGAAGGTTTCCTGGCCGATCAGTCAAACGAAAAATACTGGAAACTGATTCATAAAGTCAAAGACGAAACCATCTGGGAAATACGGGAGGAATTGCGGAAGGCATTGATCGTCTTCATGCGCAAAAGACTTACCGATGATCTGACCACACGGCAGGAAAACCCAAAACTCATCCTAAAAACCGTAGAATCCCTGAATGAAAAAGCCCTGACCATTGGCTTCGCGCGCAGATTTGCTACGTATAAGCGTGCCCATTTGCTTTTCAACAACATCGAACGGCTTTCTGCAATATTGAATCAGCATGACCGTCCCGTTCAACTGGTATTTGCAGGTAAAGCCCATCCTGCCGATGGTGCCGGACAGGACCTGATCAAGCGGATTATCGAAGTATCACGCATGCCTGAATTCGTAGGGAAAATCGTATTTCTGGAAAACTACGATATTGCCCTGGCCAAGCGCCTTGTGCAGGGAGTGGATATATGGCTCAATACACCTACACGTCCGCTCGAAGCATCAGGCACCAGTGGTGAAAAGGCAATTATGAATGGCGTCGTAAACTTCAGTGTTCTTGATGGCTGGTGGGCAGAAGGATATATCCCTGAGGCCGGATGGGCGCTCAAGGAAGAAAAAACATATGCGAACCAGCAGATCCAGGATGAACTGGATTCTGAAACCATTTACAATATTCTCGAGAACGAGATCGTGCCAGCATTTTATGGCCGTTCCGAAGATGGAATACCGCATAAATGGATCAGCTATATTAAAAATACAATTTCCGGAATCGCGCCGCATTTTACGATGAAACGCCAACTCGATGACTACATCGAAAAGTACTACCTAAAACTTTTCGCACGCAGCGAGAAAATGCTGAAAAACAAGTATGAACTTCCCCGCCACATCGCTGCATGGAAGCGTAAGATGAGCCGCGGATGGGAAAGCATAGAAGTTATATCTGTCGTTATCCCTAACTCCACGGACCGACCGCTCCACCTGGGTGATGTGTTTAAGGCAGAAATCATCGTTGACACAAATGAACTCTCACCGGATGATATCGGCATTGAACTGCTGCTGGGACAAAAAGTAAATGATGAAGTAAAAAAACTACTGCTGAGCGAAAGGATGAAACTAGTTTCCGTTACCGGATCGGTGGCTACTTTTAGAACGGAGATTACAATTAACAAAGCCGGAGTTTATGATGTTGCATTCCGGATATTCCCGGATAAGGATTTCCTGCCGCACAGGCTCGATTTAAACCTGGTTAAATGGGCATAATCAATGCTTTCAACTGTCAGGCAACTGACATTATTTATAACCTAAATTCAAATAAATGAAATTATTAGAAGGAAAAATTGCCTTAATTACCGGCGGCTCGCGCGGTATAGGTCGTGCCATCGCCCTGGCATTTGCTCATGAAGGCGCCAATATTGCATTTTCTGACCTTGCTTATGATGCCATTGCTGCAGATCTCGAAAAAGAAATTTCAGCCCTTGGTGTAAAGGCCAAAGGATATGCCTCCGACGCCAGTTCTTTCGAAGGATCCGAAGCCCTTTGCAATGCCGTGGCAGCCGATTTTGGCCGAATTGATGTACTGGTGAATAATGCAGGCATAACCCGCGACAACCTCTTATTACGCATGACAGAAGCCGACTGGGACCTTGTGATCAAGGTGAATCTTAAATCGGTCTTTAACCTCACCAAAGCAGTACAGAAATACATGCTTAAACAACGTGCTGGCTCTATCATTAATATGAGCTCAGTTGTAGGTGTGAGTGGAAATGCCGGGCAGTCTAATTATTCAGCCTCAAAAGCCGGAATTATTGGCTTTACAAAATCCATAGCCCAGGAACTTGGCTCACGCAATGTCCGTTGCAATGCCATTGCTCCAGGTTATATTGAAACAGAGATGACGGCAAAACTGCCCGATGAGGTACGCAAGGCATGGACCCAGCAGATCCCGCTGCGTCGGGGTGGCAAACCTGAAGATGTGGCCAATGTAGCACTCTTCCTTGCTTCCGATCTTTCAGCCTATGTCTCCGGACAGGTGATCAATGTTTGCGGGGGGATGAATACCTAAGGGAGCTAAAAACTAAAAACTAAAAACTAAAAACTAAAAGCTAAAAGCTAAAAACTAAAAGTGGAAGGCATTAGGCAAGAGGAAATAGGCAATAGATTCGGAATAGAATTACGTTAATCAAATTCGTATTAAAAAGCCGAATTATACACGCCAACTCTAGGCACTCTAGGCACTCTAGGCACTCTAGGCACTTTTTTTTTAAGGCACTCCCAACTTTAGGCACTTGATATAGGCACTCCAGGCACTCTAGGCACTTTTTTTTAAGGCACTTCCAACTTTAGGCACTTTCTAAAGGCACTCTAGGCACTTTTTTTTAAGGCCTCCCAACTTTAGGCACTTTATCAGACTTTTGAATTAAAAAAGCCCTCCTGAACCAGGAGGGCTTTTCTATTTATCATGATCGTTTTCGCTTAAACCGGTTTCTTACCAAGTGCCTTTACCATGGCTGTTCCGATATCGGCAGGAGAATCCACCACGATGATACCACATTCGCGCAGGATGGCCTTTTTAGCCTCGGCGGTGTCGGCGGTGCCACCAACAATAGCTCCTGCATGGCCCATGGTCCGGCCCTTGGGAGCCGTAGCACCTGCAATGAAGCTTACCACAGGCTTAGTGCCATTTGCTTTGATCCAGTAGGCTGCATCGGCTTCCATGTTTCCGCCGATCTCACCTATCATCACAATACCTTCGGTTTCCGGATCGTTCATGAACAATTCAACTGCATCGCGCGTGGTGGTACCGATGATGGGATCGCCTCCGATACCCAGCGCAGTTGTCTGCCCCAGCCCGTTCTTGGTGAGCTGGTCAACAGCCTCATAGGTAAGCGTCCCGGAGCGGGATACAAGCCCGATGGTGCCGGGTGTATGAATGAACCCGGGCATGATACCAACCTTTGCGGACCCGGGTGTGATGACGCCGGGGCAATTAGGACCTACCAGGCGACATTTGCGTCCTTTCAGGTATTCTTTCACACCTACCATATCTTTTACAGGGATACCTTCTGTGATGCATACAATGACGGCGATTCCGGCATCCGCGGCTTCCATGATGGCGTCTGCTGCAAAAGCAGGCGGAACA
Organism: Bacteroidales bacterium; assembly: GCA_038246075.1. Lineage (GTDB taxonomy): Bacteria > Bacteroidota > Bacteroidia > Bacteroidales > DASVHX01 > DASVHX01. The sequence goes on along the minus strand of JBBRRV010000002.1, from coordinate 2,321 downwards.
AAGATGATGGATACATCAGCAGAAGTAGCCTTAACAGCGTCGCTAACGGTATCAAAAACCGGTTTGCCCAGATGAAACCTTCCGCCTTTGCCGGGTGTAATCCCGCCAACTACATTGGTTCCGTATTCAATCATCTGCGAAGCATGGAATGTGCCTTCGTTCCCGGTAAAACCTTGTACAATGACTTTAGAGTCCTTGTTTACGAGTATGCTCATGTTTTTATGATTAGTCCTCTTGTTTATGATTTGCAATATTCTTTAGCGCTTATCCTCAGCAACTTGCAAAACTTCCTGTGATTTCTATGACCAGTTCTATGTTGCTTTGCAAAACCAAAGATACTTTTAACCTTTGATATACAATTGTCAACATGTATTAAAATCAAAAATAATCTGATGCCGATCACTTTCGCCTGCAAAACTTCCACAAAAAACAAAGCTAAATGAGTTTCCGGTGTTATATCCATCAAAGTGCATTTTAAATTCCAAGCACCAAATTCCAAGTACCAAATTCCAAGTCCCAAATTCCAAGCACCAAATTCCAAGTCCCAAATCCCAAGGTTAAAGGTTAAAGGAGAATCCCATCAATCCCATCAACCGAGCGCAGCGAGCTCAGCGAAGCTAATCCCATCAATCTACTTCAATGTACTTCAAAGTGCTTCTATGTACTTCCAAGTATTTCTATGTATTTACATGTATGCCTATGATGAATCAACGTGAAGTCGTGAAGTCGTGCCTTCGTACAGTCGTCCCTTCACCAAAACCCGCTACAGCAGCCATTTCTATAGGATATAAAACCAAAACGGGTGTTTTATGCTTACATTTGTAAGATAGTTCGCTGAATCGCTGAATTGTCAGGTATTTAAGAGCGCCGATAAAATAATTAAATAATTGCAACGCATTTAACCCACTGATAAAAACAAACTTTGCCATGAGACTTGAACATATTTCATCGAAAGATACGATCTGCGCGCTCTCCACGCCCCCGGGAATGGGTGCGATCGCAGTTATCAGGCTCTCAGGCGGTGAGGCTTTCAGTATCTGTCAAAAGGTATTTGTGCCGCACAGCAAAAAGATGGGGCTCAGTGAAATGCCAAGTCATACCGTTCACCTGGGAAGTTTCTTCGATCATCCCGACCTGGTAGATGAAGTCCTGGTCACGGTTTTCAGAAATCCTACATCCTATACAGGAGAAGATCTTGTGGAAATTTCCTGTCATGGCTCGGTATATATTCAGAAACGCATCATCGAAACCCTTTTGGCCAGTGGTGCCCGCATGGCCGACCCGGGTGAATTTACAATAAGGGCATTTCTAAACAAAAAATTTGACCTTTCGCAAGCCGAAGCAGTGGCCGACCTGATCGCCGCGAATTCAAAGGCTTCCCACGACCTGGCCATCGACCAGATGCGTGGCGGATTTTCATCAAAAATAAAGAGCCTGCGCGCAAGCCTGCTCGATTTTGCTTCGCTGATCGAACTTGAACTCGATTTCAGTGAGGAAGATGTTGAATTTGTCGACCGTAAGGCTTTGCGTGCGCTACTCGCCACCCTGAAGGAAGAGGTTACGCGACTGCAGGACTCGTTTGCGCGCGGCAACGTGATGAAGCACGGCATACCTGTTGTTATTGTCGGGAAGCCTAATGTTGGGAAATCGACACTGCTCAATGCCCTGCTCAATGAAGAACGGGCCATCGTATCGGAAATCCCGGGCACCACACGCGATACCATCGAAGATTCCATCAGCATCGAAGGGGTTAGTTTCAGGTTTATCGACACAGCAGGGCTGCGCGAAAGCGAAGATATTATCGAAGTTTTGGGAATTGGCCGCACTTACGAGAAGATGAACCAGGCTTACATCGTACTCTATGTTTTCGATATTACCGATACTACAGAGGATGAAATTGATGAAGCCGTTGCCGATATCCGCGACCAGATGCATGTGAAAGATAAGGAAATCATCCTTGTCGCCAACAAGACCGATATGCTGGAGGAATCCCCGCACACCTTCCGCAAACTGGTCGACATGAATACTTTATTTGTATCGGCCAAACGGCTGGAGAACATCAACCTGATCACCGACCGTATACTGCATTCTGTTCGTTCCGGCGATACCGAGGATACGACCATCGTATCAAATTTGCGGCACTATGAAGCGCTGACACATACCCTGGAATCGCTGCTGAGCATCGAGCAGGGTTTTGCCGATAATATTCCCTCCGACCTTATCGCCGTAGATATCCGCACGGCGCTTTACCACCTGGGCCTTATAACGGGAGAAGTCACAAATGATGAGTTGCTGGGGAATATTTTTGGGAAATTCTGTAT
>JBBRRV010000001.1:0-86979 GCA_038246075.1 Bacteroidales bacterium | reverse complement strand
TGCCCCCGTTCCGTATTGCCAGGATTTCAGAAGCTATCTCTTCCACCGGTTTGGAGGTTACATTGATGATCCTCCACCCAGGGTGTTGATGGTAATATTTCAGTGCATAATTAATTTCACTGAGCACAGCATCCGGATCGGCATAATTTCCGGTACTTCCTCCCAGACGTTCATGACGGGTACGGCGCAGTTCCGTAAGACGGGAAGCGCTGGTGGTGAGGCAGAAAACCCTTGAAGGGTCAAGTGCGCGCAGGATTTCGGGAGGGGGTAGACCCATAATGATGGGAACATTAGCGGCAAACCATCCCTTGTAGGCCAGATAGATGCTCAGCGGTGTCTTGAAAGTTCGTGAAACACCCAGCAACACTATTTCGGCATCGGCAAGGCCTTCGGTGCGTTGCCCGTCGTCGTGGTTAAAAGCAAACTGCATCGCATCTATTCGCTGAAAATACGCCTTGTTGAGTTTATGGAAAAGGCCAGGTTCCTGAGAAGGTTCATCGATAAATTCGTTGGAAAGTCTTTCCAGCAAAGGACCCATGAGGTCGATAGTTTCCACATTCCGGCAGTGACTCTCGCGCAGAATGAGCTGGCGCAGTGCGGCCGTAACGAGCGTATGCACAATAAAGGCATGCACCCTGGCTGCATTGGTAACAATACTGCGAACCTGAGCAGGGGTGCGAACATCGTTAAACACGCTTACTTCTACATCAGTTTCCGGGAACTGGGTAAGTGCAGCATTCAAAGCCTGGCGGGCAGTGCGGCCGGTACCATCGGAAACCACAAATATCTGATACATGCTACTTAAACTTTCGTTTTGGATGCTGGGATATAAAACACTCCTCTTACGAAGCTACTGTTTTTTTTGATTCCTGCAAAGGGAATACCGGCCTTTTAGGACAAAGAAGCCAACAATTTTGCCGTAACGGAACTGCCACTGATCTTTGCTTTTACTGATTTAGCTATTCACAGGGTGACGCGAACTTACTCCGTGAATGCTTAGAGTTCAACCCCTTCGGGGCTGTAGAGTCTATTTTGTTCTCATAACCGTGGGCTTCACCCACGGTTATTCATATTAAGCCACTTCGTGGCTTTCATGCTTAATAGCTCTTCTGTTATCTTAGCATTCATCCGGCCGATTTTCCCTTGAACGCTCCTTTTAAGACCCGGAACTCAAGCGCTGAAAGAACTTCATGTGAATAACCGTTCGGGACTGATCGTACATGCCTTTCAAGTCCGTGGGTTTCACCCACGATTATTGAAATTAAGCCACTTCGTGGCTTCCCGTGCATAACCTGGTTACCATCAATTGGGTGTCGCCCATATTTATGTTTCCCCGCAACGATCTCGAAAACTAAGGAATGAAGCTCTGAAGGAGCTTAATGTGAATAACCGTGGGCACCGTCCACGGTTATGAGAACACGAGAATTAACAGCCCCGAAGGGGTTGAATATCATTTCTACAGGAAATATTTTCCGTCATTCTTTATCCCATATTCGTTCGTAATCTTTAAAACTCAAATTGAAAGCATCAGCATTGCTATACAACATAGTGTATATTATTTTTAATCTGCTGTTCTGGGTTTTCTGAATATCATTTGGTCAATTTTGTATTTATCTTTGGGTCCACTCCGAAAACGAAAGAAAAAAGAATTGCCACGAAGACACAAAGACTCAAAGAAACACCAAGGTATCGGACAAAACGAATTACCTTAGTGAACTTAGCGCAGCGACTTCACGAATACCTTTGAAAATCAAATTATTATGTGAGTAGCCTTAGTGCCTTTGTGCCTTTGTGGCAGGAAAAAATACTTTTCGGAGCAGACTGAATATTTAATCGTTAAACAAGAATAAATCATGCAAAATCAATCCATTCCGTTTCAGACCATTGATTGGTCGGTAATTCCCAAAACAGCACATAAAGGTGAAACGGGAACTGCCTGGTGGCAAACCATTCAATTTGGGGGCCTGCGCATCAGAATTGTTGAATATAGTGCAGGTTACCTGGCAGATCACTGGTGCAAAAAGGGCCACATTGTTCATTGCCTTGAGGGTGAATTCATGAGTGAATTGGAAGGCGGCGAGAAATTTTTGCTGACCCAGGGAATGACTTATGTGGTTTCGGATGAATTGAGTTCCCACCGGTCAATAGCCAATGGCGGCGTTAAACTGATGATCATTGACGGGGATTTTTTGAAGTAAAGGATTGATAGGATTGAAAGGATTGAACGCCAACATCATGGCACTCTAGGCACTCCAGGCACTACCTTAAGGCAATAGGCAATAGGAAATAGAAAATAGGAAATAGACATCAGCTAATAAGCAAGAGGATCGGTATTGAAAAACGGGCTCACTATCCTAAAAAACGCGATATTCGAAAACCAACTCCAGGCACTCTAGCGCACTCTAGCGCACTCTAGGCACTCTAAATCAAACGTCAATATGAATCCCGAGTTCACTGGCCGGTTTACCGCCACGGATTCCCCAGTTTTCGAGTGGTGGTTCATGAATAACGATGGAAACCTCACCACCCGGGATGCCCGGATCTGCCTCGAGGTTCCGCACAATAGCAGCATAAAGCGCTTTCTTTGCTTCAAAGCTTCGTCCTTTGAACATGGTGATTTCGATGATCATATATTGATCGCTGCGCCCGCTGCGCTCGAAATGTTGTTCGTCGAGCTCATACAGACGCTGCCGGCGGTCGCTGTCCGGTATTTTGATGGCCTCAACAAGGGCATTGTGAATGCCATCGAGCATTGCCTTTTTATAAGCCGCTGATTTCCCTGCGGATATTTCAACTCTAACTAGTGGCATGGGAGATGATTTTACTACTTATGAACTTTTCTGATAAAATCTTCAACCTCCGGAACACCGCCCTGGTAAATCAGGTAACCATTATAAGGCTCCCGGTCGGTAATTTCATCGTTGATGGGTGTAAGCATGATACGTTTCACCTCTTCCAGATCGGATGTCTGTCCCAGCGCCCAGCCTAATTTAATATACGCAACTTCGGGGAGCATGTTTCCTGTTGGAATGATGCCTTTTGCCATGAGATCACGCCCTGTATCGTAAACGAACATGCCTACATAACCCCAGAGGGTTTGCACTGTCATGTAGATGGCAACACCAGCCGCATGGGCACGCTCGATAGCAGGATAAATGGGCTTGTTCACATGTCCCAGCCCGGTGCCGGCAATCACAATTCCTTTGTAACCATTTGCCACCAATGCATCGATGATGTCAGGCTGCATATTTGGGTAATAGTAAACGATAGCTACCTTCTCTTCGAAATAAGGTAAAATGGAAACGTTGCGGTCCTTGCGGCGGGGTTTGTAGTCCTGTTTGATTGGTTTTACCCCTGCCCGGGTAACCGTTGCCAGGGGTGTATCACCGATGGTTCGAAAGGTAGAACGGTAGGATGAGTGCATCTTCCTTACACGCGTGCCACGGTGCAGGAAGCCATATTCATCCGATGTTGGTCCAAACATACAAACCATCACCTCGGCGATATCGCCATGTCCGGCGGCAGTGCAGGCATGCATAAGGTTAAGGGCAGCATCGGAACTCGGACGGTCCGAGGATCGCTGCGAGCCCACCAATACGATGGGAACGGGCGAATTCTGGACCATAAAAGTCAGTGCTGCGGCGGTATGGTGAAGTGTATCGGTGCCATGACCTATTACGATGCCATCCACGCCGCTTTCAATTTCCTTTCCAATGGCTATAGCCAGCTTCTTATAATTCTCCGGAGCCATGTTTTCGCTGAAAACGGCAAAGATCTTTTCGGTGGTGAGGTTACATATTTGTGCCAGCTCAGGAACGGCCCCATACAATTCTCCGGGTGAAAAAGCAGGAATCACCGCACCAGTGCGGTAATCGAGCCGGGAAGCGATGGTACCCCCCGTACCAATGAGTTTCACTTTTGGCAAACCTACCGTTGTTGGAAATTCCTTTTCCGGGATTTTATAATTGGCTTTCTTATATCCGGTTTCCTTCATCGAGGTGATCGTTGTGATATCCAAACCCACATTATAGCCTGTAGGTATTTTCATTACAATATGCTGATCATCATCATTTTCCGACCGTGGCAGGACAGTGCCGATAAATGCACCACGCGAGGTGGCAACAGTTGCCTGCCCCCAAACCCTGACATTAAATTTCTTCAGCACTTCGAGTGCCGCTCCTTTATATCCCTGGAAAAAATCTTCGCTCATTTTCTGTTATTTAATGCCCTAAAAAGTTCCAAATTCCAAATTCCAAATTCCAAGATCCAAGGTCCAAATTCCAAGTTCAAATTATCAAAATTGTCCTACTTGACCACTCGCCCCTCACAGATTTCGCCCCATCTCCCCATCTCCCCATCTCCCACTCGCCCCTTCTTATTTTTCGCCGCTAATCTTTTCAACGAGATCCTTCATGCTGATATTCCCCAGCGCCATTTTGCGCAATTGCCCCATGATCCAGTCCGATTCCTTCTTCGCATTGCCGTTGGCGCTGATTTCAGCAAATTTCTTCTTCAGGAAAGGAATGTGCGAAAATATCTCCTGATGACTGATGCGTTTGAACCTGATGCTTGTGAGTACCGATTCGAAATCCATTTTGGGGTTCTGATAAAGGACAGGCAGCATCTTGCGCGCCATTTCAAGTGCCAGTCCCTGTTCTTTCAAATATTTGATCAGTGCGTGGATAATGCGGAAATTGAATTCTGCTGATGGCGTATAGTGACCCTCCACAAATTTGAGTGTATGTCCGAAAAGCACTCCTGCAAAAACAGGTTTTACCTGCAACTCTTCAACAATACGCAGTATTAACGGATAAAGGTTTTTCTTGAAAATGTAAGTGTAGGTATCCTCGGGGATGCCCCAGGCTTTCATCTGGTTATACCGGCCAATCACCTCATCGGGTATATTATGGCTGAGTTCCTCAATATAACTGTTTTCAAGCGGGATAGGAGCAGAATCAGTATCAGGGTACATGCGGTCGGCTCCGGGAAGTACGCGTTCGAATATGGTTGTTCCGTCGGGAAATGATTTTCTGGTTTCATTGGGAACACCTTCGAAGGCCATTTTGCAGCGCTCTTCAATACTTTCGAGCGCTGTAGCCATATCCTCTTCCGGCCCCCAGATAATGAGCTGGGCGTCGTCGCCGCCGGCCTTCAATAGGGTCCGGATACGATCGAAATCTTCAGCACTTACCGGCTGCTCGAACTGTTCAGAATGGATGAGGTTTGGGGCTTCGAGGCAGGCAATAACCTTCAGCCTTTCAGATATCTCGTTGGCAAACATTTTTCCGGGCTGCGTAAAATGCGACAGCATCCCTTTGAAGCCAGGCAGGTTGATAGCGATGATCTTATGTTTGTTGTTTTTAGATAATTTAAGCGGCTCATATTCAAACCTGAATGAATGGTAATCGAGTACTTCAGATTGGATTTTCCATTTTTTACCATCAGCGATACGTATGCGCAACAGATCGCGCATCTGCAGTAAAGACCATTGCCTGAAACATTCGATATGTGTTAGCTCCGGGATCCATTTTGTATGTGCCACCCCTTTAATCTCCACGCGTGATCCTCCCCTGCAGCTCACATTTACATCTTCGCGGCCGGCTCCCATGCCTGTGCGTACCTTGCCAGTGCTGCGGTTGAGGAAGCGGATGTAATCGCAGGCTTCCTTCACCTCGTCGGGATTTACCATGTCGGGGTAAGTCACCGTTTCAATAAGCGGCATGCCAAGCCTGTCGGTGCGGTAAATGCGGGTATGACCAATGTCTGAAACTTCGCGACAGGAATCCTCTTCCAGGCTAAGTTGAATGAGGCGGATTTTTTTATTTTTGAGTGGGATTTCGCCTTCCACACCGATAATGGCAGTGCGCTGAAAGCCTGTCGGGATGCTGCCATCGAGATATTGTTTGCGGGTGATATGCACTTCACCCACAATGTTCAATTTGGAGAGATGTGCTATCTCAATGGAAATCTGCAGCGCTTCACGGTTAAGCGGGAATGGCGGTGTATCATCCACTTCGTAAGTGCATGTGGTGACGTTGCGGAGCCGGTAAACAATATTTTTACGTGTTTTAAACTCCATGAGTGCTGTTCCGTCATATTCGCCGAGTTCGCTCAAGGTGGGACGCATATGCCGGACTACCTCAGCATCGTATTGGTCGGGTTTCTGGAAAACGCCTGCCGGACAACGGCAGAATAATTTTTCGGTGGTTTTCAGTTGCTGGTGAACTTCCAGCCCCGACATAAAGCCAATAGCATCATAGGTTGCCTGTGTTGCCTCTTTGCGTGTGACGTAGCCGGCGGCTTTTTTTGTATCCTCGTAATTCTGTAGCGAATCAAATGGTTCTTTCATGCTGGATGACCTTTTAGCGTAGGACCAAAAGTAGAGAATATCCCGGGATATCAAAAACAAAATACATTGCACATTTTCACCGATTTTCCCTGTTAAAGGCCACATCCGGTTAGTCTGACCACGAAATGGGTCAGCACACGCACGGAAGGCAAATTATCGCTTACCTTTGACAAATAAACTTTGAACCAATGAATCGCAGCCTTTCAGCGAAAATTTTCGCATTTTCCTTCCTTGTGTTAACTTCATGGACGACCTATGCTCAAAAGCCTACAAAAATTACTGTTCAGCAAGCTGATGCGCTAAAATATTCGAAAGCGCTGGGCGAAAATGTGCACCGCCTGATCGGCAATGTAATCTTCGAACACGATGGCGCCCTGATGTATTGCGACAGCGCCCTGATAAACGACCTGACCAATAGTGTGCAGGCTTTCGGAAATATTCACATCAAAATAAGCGACACCCTGAGCCTTTATGGTAAAACACTTAATTATTACGGGGATACGCGCACTGCCGAAGTTATTGAGAATGTCAGGCTTATCGACAAACAGACGACCCTTACGACCGACCGGCTCCTGTTCGACAGAAACACGTCAATAGCCAGTTATGTCACGGGCGGACATATCGTTAGTGGGGATACCAGGCTTAGCAGTAAAAAAGGTTATTACCATACCGACGTTAAGCAATTCTTTTTTAAGGAAAGCGTTGTGGTCAACAGTCCGAAAAACACAATGGAATCAGATACACTCATGTATAATACAATGACTAAAATTGCCTATTTCCTTGGGCCAACCATCATCAAGGGGACGAATGACAAAAATTACATGTATTGCGAAAACGGCTGGTACAATACAAAAACCGATGTGTCACGTTTCAGCAAAAATACGCTTGTGGTGAATGGTAATCAGCGGCTTACAGGCGATAGCTTATATTATGATAAGAAAAACGATTTCGGGAGAGCTTTCAGGCACGTGGTGATCACCGACACGGTGAATAAAATGATCATCAAGGGAGATTATGCGGAGTATAGCAAAGGAAAAGGATATTCGATGGTTACAGGCCAGACACAAGCCATCCTTATTGATGCCAAAGATTCGCTGTTTCTGCATTCCGACACGCTTTACACCACACTGGATAATGAGCAGAAGACAAGGGATCTGTTTGCCTATCACCATGCCAAGTTTTACCGCCACGACCTCCAGGGAGCTTCAGATTCAATACTATACCGTTTCAGCGATTCTACCATCCTGATGTATAAAACACCGATTCTTTGGGCCGATAACAACCAACTGACCGCCGATTCCATTTATATCATAACTTCACATAAAGAAGTTAAGAAAATGATGTTGTATAGCGCGGCCTTTATTGTTTCTAAAGATAGTCTGCTAAGTTTTAACCAGATAAAAGGGAAAAACATGATCGGGTATTTCAGGAACAATAACCTGAGTCAGATCAATGTAACAGGCAATGCGGAAACCCTGTACTTTGTGCGTGAGGATGATAAAACATTAATTGGCGTCAACAGGGCCCTTGCAGGAAATATGCACATCTACCTAAAGGATCGAAAGATCAATGGAATTACTTATATCGAGAATCCCACAGCGACTTTGTATCCTCAAAAAGACGTTAAAGAATCGGATGTGTTGTTAAAGGATTTCATGTGGCATGTTGATCAACGCCCGAGGAATAAAACCGAGATTTTCAACTGGAAATAAAATGTTGCAACTGATACAGTCCGCCCGTAAGATTAGCGGGCTGAATCAGATACCGGTTCTTTATAGCCATTCCTTTTGGAACTCTTCCCGAATAAGGAGAAATGCACATACCGTTTAGGATGAAGTTTCATATCAAGCAGCAATTGATCAAGTTGCTTACTCGCCCCTTCCAGATTATTGTATAGCTTATCATTGTTAATCAGCATCCCAAGTGATCCCTGCCCCTTGTTTATTTTGCTGGTAATGGCAGACATGTCACTGAGCGAACGGTTAAGATTGTCGATGGTCTTTGATATATTAGCCTTTGCAATGGTATCGCTGATATTGGCAAAATTTTGAAGTGACCTGGTCAGGTTATTGTTGTTGTCTTTAAGGTTTTTTGAAATAGATTCAACATTAAACAGGATGCGTTCCATGCGGCCGCGCTGGCCATAAACCAGTGTGTCGATATTATAAGTTACATTTTCGAGATGCTGCAGGGTAACCCTGATGTGTAAAAAACTTTTTGAAAGGTTGTCGCGGGTTTCCGGATTAAAAATCTGGCCAAGTTCTGACACCACCGAATCGACAGTGAACATAAGATTTTCGGCTTTTTTCATCACGGGTTGTATCTGCCGGTTAACTTCTTCAGAAAAACTTGCCTGGACTTCCGACACGAGTGTATCACCGCTTACGGCCATCACCAGGCTGTTGCCAAGCCCAATTTCGATCGATTTCCCTGACAGCAGATCGGCATTGAAAATTTTAACCGTCGAATTGATGGGTATCTCAATAGGATTACTTATCGATATTTCAACTAAAACTTTTGCCGATCCCTTGTTTTCGAAATGCAATGCGGCTACCCGCCCTACCTGCAGCCCGTTGATTGAAACCGGCGCATTTGCTGTCAGGCCGCGCACCTGGTTATATACGGCATAATAAGTACGCTGCTTGATAAAAAATTTCTTTCCTTTTAAAAAGTTCAATCCCCAGATAAACAGGAGTATTGTGACAATAAAGACAAGTCCTAATTTGACTTCGCGGGCTATTTTCATTTAAAATAATTTATCTTATTCGGGTCACATTTAATTACCCATGTTTTGTTAATGGTTATGTATATTCGTGAAGCCCCAGGTCAGGTTGCTCACATCCGTCCTTTTTAGGAAGGCTTTCATGAGACCGCATCACGTTATATTCATGCCAGATGCTGGTATCTGCAATTAACTATCGCTGCACAAAAGCTGTAAAAGGTTTAATTTAAAAAGTAATCACTTAATAAGGAATAAATGTTGTCGATTATTTTGTTGGAAACCACAAAAATCATTATTTAATCTAAATAGTTTTGTCAGACAAAAGTACTACTATTTACCCATAAGTTGTGCAGCATCCTTGAGTGTAATTCGTTTCCCATCCTGGAAAACCACAATAAATGCATCCTTGTACCCCTTCTTCATCAACTCCGTTCTCAGGAGCGATGCCTCCTCTAGTGTTGCTATATTACCGACGGTATATTTGCAGAGTCCCTCGTGTATATACATGCTCACATCTTCCAGCCCTTTAAAACTATCCGGAGCGAGTGGTTTTTTGGCCGGGGAGGTGGCAAATTGGACTTTGAAAACAACTTCATTGACGTTGGCTTGCGGTTTCACGTCTTCCGGCAGGTCGGGTTTGGTTTCGTTTGAGACTATTATTTTTGAGGTATCCATGGGGGCATGAACCCCAAATTCCTGCATGTGCTTATAATCCCTGAATGCCTTGAATATGGAGTATGCTATGCTCTCCTGGCCTTTGTCGGAAAGCAGAAATTTTTCATCTTTTGCGTTACTCAGGAACCCGGTTTCAACCAATACACCAGGCATTGCAGTTTTGTATAGCACCAGGAAGCCGGCCTGCTTCACTCCACGTGATAATAAATTGAGCCGGCTGCTGAATTGGTTTTCAACGGATGACGCAAAGTCGAGGCTGTTATCCAGGAAAGTGTTCTGCATCATGCTGAAAAAGATGTTCCCTTCCGGTGATTTCGGGTCGAAACCATCATAGTTGGCTATATAATCATCTTCAAGGAGTATGGCTGCATTTTCCGCTTTGGCAACGGATAGGTTCGCATTGCTGCGGTGTAATCCCATTACATAGGTTTCAGTGCCGAATGGCGTTGGTGAAGGATTTGCATTGCAATGTATAGAAATGAAAAGGTCGGCGTGGTTCTCGTTAGCAATGTGCGCCCTGCGGAAGAGTTCGATGAATTCATCCGTTTTGCGGGTATAAATTACTTTAACATCTTTAAGGTTATCCTTGATGTACCTGCCCAGCTTGAGTGCGATCGCCAGGGTAATGTCCTTTTCGTGCGAATTCCTGCCACAGGCACCCGTATCGTGCCCGCCATGCCCTGCATCGATGACCACGGTATTGACCTTTTGTCCGTAAAGCCCGAAAACACTAAGAACAAGCAAAGACATTATAACAAACCGCAGTACTTTTCGTTTCACCAACATCCGTTTTTTTTGATTAGTTTTGGGGCGCCGTTGGGCGAGCCTTACCGCAGACCTTAAGACCGTTTTTTTTGTAAACCAACCAGACTCATATGATGATCTCTTTGTTTCGCTTAAAAACACCGTTAATACTCGGCTTCAACAAGATCAACTGAAACAGGTTTAGGTTTTGTTGGTATTTAAAAACTTTTCCCTTACAAATATAACGCTTAATTGAACCTATACATTGCACTACCTACTAAGTTACGAACAGGCCGGGCGTTAAAAACTCTGCTTATTCTGCTTGCTTTACTTGCCGGAATACGGATTTCCACCGGCCAGAATATCATTACCCCCTCTACGCCTGATACAGTCATCAAAATTGCCGACAGCACAGCAAAAACTATCAAAAAAGGTAAAAGTAAATCTGCCATAGATGCAAAGGTCGACTATAAAGCTGTCGATTCCATTGCATTCAATATGCGTGAACAAAAAGTTTACCTGTATGAGAAAGCTGAGATCGGGTATGAGGACATCGGGCTGAAGGCTGACCGGATAGAAATTGATTTTAAGAAGAACATTATCTCCGCTAAAGGGGTGAGTGACTCTACGGGCAAGGAAATCGGCACCCCTGAATTCAAACAGGCCTCTGAAACCTTCCGCTCCAAAACAATCAACTACAACTACAAATCACGTAAGGGACTCATCTATAGCGTTATCACTAAAGAAGGGGAAGGCTACCTGCATGGTGCCAAGGTAAAAAAGCTTTCCAACGGTGAAATGGATATCAAAAACGGATCCTATACCACCTGCAGCCTCGACGAGCCCCATTTCGAGATTAAATTCACCAAGGCCAAGGTTATACCCGGCAACAAGATTATAACAGGTCCGGCATACTTTTCCATAGAAGGCGTTCCGTTACCCATCGGGCTTCCGTTTGGCATGTTTCCGAATAAAAAAGGCCAGAGTTCAGGGCTCATCATCCCATCTTATGGTGAATCGTCTACCAGGGGTTTTTACCTGGAAAACGGTGGTTATTACTGGGGTATAAGTGATTATATGGACCTTAAACTTGTGGGTGACATCTATTCGCGCGGAAGCTGGGCCGTGAAGCCAACTTTTAACTACGTGAAGCGCTACAGGTACAATGGATCTTTCAATTTCAGCTATGCTATTAACATAGACGGAGAAAAGGAGACACCTCTGTACGCCAAGAACCGCGACTTCAGAATTACCTGGTCGCACCGTCAGGATCCGAAAGCCAGGCCAAACAGTGTTTTCTCGGCAAGCGTTAATGCCGGGTCCAGTAAATTCGACCGGTACAACCCTGCCACCATGTCAGATCATTTATCCAACCAGTTGAGTTCCCAGATTTCGTATGATGTTACTTTGGGACCAAACTACCGCTTATCGGCATCAGCAAGTCACAGCCAGAACACAAGCAACAAATCGATTAGTATTACACTCCCCCAGGTTGCCTTTTCGGTAAACCAGTTTTACCCTTTCAGAAGCAAAACCACCCTGGGACGGCGCAAATGGTATGAAGATATCAGCGTAAAATACAACATGAATGCCCGTAATGTGCTCGACACATACGATTCCCTGATTTTTAGAAAACAATCGTTAAGCCAGATCAAGACCGGAGTTCAACATACTATCCCGATCAGCAGCTCGATAAAATTGCTCAAGTATTTCACCATGACTAATTCTGTCAATTATACGGAACGCTGGTACTCGAAATATGCAAATAATACCTGGATAGCTGATACAACAATAGTTAACGGGGAAAAGATCGCTCCGCACATCAAAACGGATACTTTAAGCGGATTTAAAACTGCACGCGACTACAGCTTCAGTTCGAGCATAACAACAACGCTTTATGGTATGGTTCAATTCAAAAAAGGCCCCATCAGGGCCATCAGGCACGTGATGAACCCGAGCATCGGCTTCTCCCTCAGGCCGGATTTCAGCGCCCCGCAATTGGGTTACTATAAAACAGTGCAGAGCGATAATAATGGCAATACCATCAGATACTCGATATTCGATTTTGGCCCTGTCACTTCCCTTTTTGGCTCCCCTCCTGCGGGTAAATCGGGCAGTATCAATTTTGGACTGAACAACAACCTGGAAATGAAGGTACGGTCACTCAAGGACACCATCACCGGAACACGCAAGATCAAACTGATCGAAGGTTTCAACTTTAATATGTCCTACAATATGGCTGCCGATTCACTTAAATGGTCGCAACTTACCATGTCGGGAAATACAACCCTGTTTAAAAACTTTAGGATTCAATACTCCAGCAGCCTCGACCCTTATGTAAAAGATACCACGGGAAGAAGCATGAACCGCTTGGAATGGGATGTTAACCACAGGCTGTTCCGTCTTGAAAACACAAGCTGGAATCTGGGCTTTAACTATAATCTGACACAGAAGAACAAAGTGCAGCCAAAAACTGTTGACCCTTCCAAGGGAACACCGGGGGAAGTAAATGATGTGCTGAACAATCCCAATAGCTTTATTGACTGGAATAATCCGTGGAATATTAACTTCTCATACTCATTTAACTATAACAGCAATTACAATTACCTGCTCCAAAAGCGTGATAAAAAAGTAGTGCAGACCCTCGGAATAAGCGGGGATCTGAGCATAACACCAAAGTGGAAAATTTCAGTGAGTTCCGGATATGACTTCGTGAACCATAAAAGATCAATCACTTCGCTGAATGTTTACCGCGACCTGCATTGCTGGGAAATGCGCTTCAACTGGATACCTGATGGCTATCTCAAAAGCTGGAACTTCCAGCTTAACATTAAATCGACTTTGCTGCAGGATCTGAAACTAAAGAAAAAGAAGGACTTCAGGGATAATGCGGTTTATTAGCTGTGAAATCTCCCTGCGTTCAGAATGATTAGGCTCTTCACCCTCAGAAAGGCTATACCAGGATGATTTCTTCCTTTGCTGGTTCCATCGGGAGTGTAAAGAAAAACCTGCTTCCCTGATCCGGTTTGCTTTTTACTGACAACTGCCCTCCCTGCCTTTCGATCATTTCCTTGCAGAGCAATAATCCAAGGCCTGTCCCGGTTTCGTTGGCGGTTCCTTTTGTCGAAAGTTTTTCGTCGATCCGGAATAACAGTTGTTGACTTTCAGCCGAAATACCGACTCCATTGTCCCCTACACATATGCTGGCCATGGTGTTGCCGTCAGTAGCACTGATCGTAACTTCACCGCCACTGTGTGTGAATTTGATGGCATTCGATATCAGATTGCGCAATATGGTCCGTACCATGTTTGCATCGGCAAATACCATTGTGTTGTTTGGTATAGATGTATTTAAATTGATCTGTTTTTTGTCGGCCATTGATTTGAGCACCGAAATGTTTTCGAGTGCAATCAGACTCAGGTTAATCATCTCAGGTGCGGGATTAATTTTACCTGATTGTAACCTCGACCAGTCGAGCAGATTCTCTAGCAACTTATAGGTGCTGTCAGAAGCTATTTTTATATTTTGAATAAAATTCTTTTTTTCCACATCGTTAAAATCGTCGTAGTAATCGACAAGTAATTGTGAAAATCCCAAAATAGCATTAAATGGTGATTTGAGATCATGAGCTATGATAGAAAAGAATTTATCTTTTGTGGCATTGAGCTCTTTGAGTTCACCGGCATTGGCTTTCAACTGCTCTTCCATGTTTTTACGTTCGGTAATATCCGAAAGCACGATAATTAATGCCTGTTCATGTTGATAAGTAGTGGAAGCTCCCCTGAGGAGCATATCGATCTTGCGGCCGGAACGGGTGCAGATTTTAAGCTCATAATCCGGAACAATCTCCCCTTGTATACGCCTTTTCAGATCAGCAGCAACAGGTTTACGATAGGGTTCATCCACATAGTCGAGGAGGGATGAATTGATGATTTCTTCAAGTGGATAACCAAGTGAGGTAACACTCAGATTATTGATGAATACAATCTTTCCGTTTACCTGAACGATTACATAATTGGGCAGGTTGGATAAAAGGGTTTTATAGCGTTCTTCACTGGCGTTAAGTTCGTACTCAATGAGTTTCTCCTTTGTAACATCGCGGGCGCTGCCCACAACTCCAATCATCTGGCCATTCTCATCAATAAGCGGAGCTTTCAGAACATCCAGAAAGAGGAATTCACCTTTTATATTCCCATATTCTTCATAGCGTGAGGGCTTCTGATGCTTGCGTATCTCATCATCAGAATCGACGCATATTTCCCCAAACGTATGCCAGTCGCTGCGTTCCGGATGTTTCCTACGCTCGCGCCCGGCAAAGAAGATGTCTGTTTTTCCGATAGGCTCCTGCACATCCGAAGCAATAAGCAGCTTATTGCACATGGCTTTATTGGCAAACATATAGCGATTTTCAAGGTCTTTCGCCCAAAGCATATCCGACATATTATCACTCAACAGGCGGGTCAATGTATAGAGCGACTTATAGCGACTTTCGACTTCATTTAATGCCATTTCAAAGCGCTGCAATCTGTCGTACTGCAAGCGGATTTGTTTAAGTTCTGCTATGAGTTGGCTTTTAGGCTTCGATTCGTCATTCATCTCACTGCATGCATTGGATATCTACTTCATGTTTTAAAGCTTCCGGTAAGGTAAAGAAGAAAGTGCTCCCTTTGCCCTGTTCGCTTTCGGCGTTGAGTGAACCTCCATGTTTGGCTACCATTTCGCTGCAGAGTAATAAACCAAGCCCGGTGCCGGTCTCGTTAGCCGTTCCCTTGGTGGTGAAATTAATGGCAGGTGAAAATAATTTCCCGATATCAGCTTTACTCATTCCAACACCCGAATCAATAACTGCAATCCGGACCATTCCGCTTATTTCAGAAACAGTTGCCGATATCCGTATCTGGCCCCCCGGATTGGTGTATTTAAGTGCATTGGAAACAAGGTTTCTCACTACAGCGTGCAGCATATTCGCATCAGCTTCCACGGCAAAGTATGGCTCCACTTCGTTGTAAATGCCAATTCTTTTGTGCATAGCCATTCTCTGCAATAATTTCAGTACTGCGTCAACTTCCCTGCGCAAATTAAGCTGCTTGGGAATAAACTCAATCCTTCCTATCTGGAGGCTTCCCCAGGCCAGCAGGTTCTCCAGCAGGTCAAATCCAACCTTAACGGCTCCATGAATGTCAGTTGCAATTTCATGTCGTTCCTTCTCACTTAAATCTGCAAAATCTTCAGCTAAAATCTCGGAGAATCCCAGCATGCTTGTAAAGGGACTTTTTAAATCATGTGCCACAATAGAGAAAAACTTGTCCTTGTCGGCATTATTCTGTTTTAGCTCATCACGCTGACGGCTAATTTCCGCATGGCTTACAGCGAGATCTTCCTGATGCTTCAATATTTCAATATTTCGCTGGGCAAGTAATGTATTTATTTTTTGGTTGCGCCTGCGTGATTGATAGACAAAAAATGCAAACAATGCCAGCATCACGAATCCACCTATCACCAGGTTGCGCTGTAAGGTCTGCCGCTCAGTGAGCTTCTGCTGTATGATGTTATCTTTCTCTAAAAGTGAGATCTGTGTCTGTTGCTTTTCCAGTTCATATGCCTGCTCCATTGCCTGTATCTTCCGATCCATTCCAACACTTGCAAGGCTGTCATTGATTGAACGTGATATCTCCAGATACCTGAGCGCTGCTTTGTAATCGCCGGCCTTTGCCAGGTTTTGCGATTTAAGGACAACACACTTACTCACCTGGGCGCTATTATTTAATGCGTGTGCTATTTTTAAGGCACGGTCGTTCAACTTGTTGCTTGCAGCAATATTTCCCAGGGCCTGATAATTGATGGCTATACTGTATGTAGCCACAACGATGCCCGATTCATCATTAACCTGCTCATAAATCTTTAAGGATTGTTGATAAAAATCCAGTCCCTTTAAGTATTTTTTCTGATTCGTATAGGTGAGCCCCAGGGTATGTAAAATATTCGCCATACCAGCAGGAAGGTTTAATTCCTTATAGAGATCAAGTGAACGCAAAGAAAAATTTATGGCCTGCTGATAATCACCCATATCATTATAGAGTGAACCAATATTATTCAGACATGATGCAATGCCCGCCTTGCTTTTCAGCAACTCTTCCATGTGCAGAGACTTTAAGTAATAAGCCAATGCCTTCTGGTTCATTTTCTGATTGTTAAAAACGAAACCTATATTGTTGTAACATCGTGCCTGGCCACGCTTATCATTTGATTGTTCACATAACCGCAATGATTGCAGAAAATAATTCATGGCCTTGGTTTCGTTGCCAATATCCAGAAAAAGAACACCTAACATATTCACAGCGCGTGATACGCCGGGCTGGTAGCCAATGCTGGATGAAAGTTCCTTGCTCTGACGGGCATACAAAAATGCGGAGTCAGGATGTGAATACCTGTACTCGCGCGACAGGGCGCCGAGCGCTTCAGCCTTAATGTTATTGTGAGGCGAATGTGCAATGACTTGCCTGAGACTATCGCTGACATGAGAAGCAATGACCCGGGCTGGTGCACATAAACAAATGACTACAAGAAGTAAAAGCGTAAATCTAATCCTCAGCATGATATATATTAATGGTCAAAAGAGTGAAAATGTAATTTTGTATACAATTATTTTTATTTGTCTGACTGTCAATTATTTGAAGCAGGCAAGTTAAGCATTGAGACCTGATCGCAGCGCCATTGACAGAAAATTTATGCTGAAAATGATTCAATGCCCAATCACAAGGCGAACCAAGGCATTGAAAGAATTCACTTTTTAATTTATGGTCAAGCAGCGAAATCCAGAAATCATTTTCGGGCGGAGAGCAAACTCATTCTCTAAATAATTGATCTTAAATGAAATCATACGCTATCTTCGCGCTGTTCCCACTGATGATCAATCTATTTAAAAGTACGGGCAAGACGAGCTTTAATAGTATACGGGCAGAGAAAATTGTATTGATTATTTTACATCCTTCCTGTTGCAAAAAGGAGTTAAAAACTGTAAACTTACAATTATTAATCAGAATGCGAAGTATTCCTGAAAATAAACATCCGGCCGCAAAATAAACACCCGTGAGCGTTTACTTTTGTACTTTTGACCGGACATAATGAACCTTATAAAAACGACATCATCATGAAGAAGATCATTTACACAGCAAATGCACCCAAAGCGATTGGCCCCTACAGCCAGGCAGTAGAAGCTAACGGAACACTCTATGTATCAGGACAGATACCCATTGATCCTGCCACGGGGAAACTGGTTGAAGGTGGCATTAAGGAACAAACCGGGCAAGTGATGAAAAATATCGGCGCCATTCTTGAAGCTGCCGGCTATACCTACGGGGATGTTGTGAAATCGGTTTGCCTGCTCAGCGACATGGACAACTTTGCTGCCATGAATGAGGTGTTCGGGAGTTATTATACACATGACAATCCCGCCCGTGCTGCTTTTGGTGTTGTGAGGCTTCCCCTTGGAGCACTGATTGAAATTGAGACGATTGCTGTAAAGTAAAAAGATGACCACCATAGAAGGGTCGAGGGACGTGGGTCGGGGGACGTGGGGCGAGGGCCGTGGGTCGAGGGACGTGGGGCGAGGGACGTGTTTTCCTAATAAACGGCCCGGCATCCGCAACACGGTACCATTATTAAAAATTGCTATCTTGTTATTAATCTAATAAACAACTACAACACAACATCCTGAAATTACATACTTTCCAAACCTAATTCCATGAAGAGAACTTATTTCCTGATCCTGCTTGCCAGTTTTACCATTTTCAGGGCTTCCGCTAAAGAAGGCATATGGTTGCCCATGTTGTTGCAGCAAATGAATGAAAGTGACATGAAGAGCATGGGCATGCGCATATCAGCTGAAGACATATACAGCATTAACCATTCAAGTCTGAAAGATGCCATACTGCTCTTTGGAGGAGGCTGTACTGCTGAAATCGTTTCGGATAAAGGACTGGTGCTCACCAATCACCATTGTGGATACAGTGCCATCCAAAAACACAGTTCACTGGAACAGGATTATCTTACGAATGGTTTTTGGGCCAACAACCTGGGTGAAGAACTTCCAAATGCAGGTTTGTCGGTTACACTGCTCATCAGCATGGCTGATGTTACGGTTCAGGCACTTCAGGGTGTTACGCCTACCATGCGCCAGAGCGACCGCGAATCAATGATTGATTTAAATATTCAGGCCATTGTTAAGAAAGCAACAGCAGGTACACATTACACAGCAAAGGTTAAGCCCTTCTATTATGGTAACGCTTATTATCTTTTCATCAATGAAACCTTTTCCGATGTGCGCCTGGTGGGTGCCCCACCATCGAATATCGGCAAATTCGGCGGCGATACCGACAACTGGATGTGGCCGCGGCATACCGGCGATTTTTCGGTGTTTCGCATCTATGCCAACAAAAACAATGAACCTGCTGAGTATTCAAAAGATAATGTCCCCTATACCCCAAAATCGCATCTGAAGGTTTCACTCAAAGGTGTTGTGAAGGACGATTTTACATTTGTTTTTGGTTACCCCGGCACTACACAGGAATATCTGCCATCCTTTGCAGTGAAAATGATCTCGGAGGATGAGAATCCCAGATCTGTGCTCTTAAGGCAAACCCGCCTTGAGATCATGGAACAGGCCATGAATGCATCTCCCCTCGTAAGGATACAATATTCAGCTAAATATGCCGGTGTGGCTAATTACTGGAAAAAGATGATCGGCGAAAGCCGCGGCATCAAACGCCTGGATGCCATCCACAAAAAGCAGCAACTCGAAGCCGGTTTCAATACATGGGCAAATGCCGATGAAGTCCGTAAACAAAAATATGGTGGCCTTATTGCTGCTTTTCAACAGGATTATGCCAGGTTAACACCACTGAATATTGCTGCAAATTATGTTACAGAAGCCGGACTTGGTGTGGAAATTGTCCGGTTTGCCTATAGTTTCAACGGCCTGCTTGTGCAAAGTAAAAATAAGGATTCCAAACCCGAGGACATTGCTAAAACACTGGAGCAATTGAAGAATTCATCTGCCGGATTCTTCAAAAACTACAATGCCACCGTTGACCGTAAGGTTTTCGCCGCACTGCTCGGGTTGTACCACAAGGGTCTGGATCCTGCATTGCAGCCTGCTATCCTGAACCTGGCAGATCAAAAGTACAAGGGCAATTTCGAGGCCTATGCTGATGATGTTTATGGAAAATCCATCTTCGCATCAGCGGATAAACTAACGGCTTTCCTCGCAGGTTATAAAGCGTCAAAGTACAAATCCATTGAAAAAGATCCTGCTTTTCAACTGGCCGAAAGCATCTACAACCTATACAAGGATCATCTAAAAAATCAGGTGGCTGCTTTGGAAACCCATATCGACAGCGTGCAGCGAATTTATATGCTGGGCCTCATGGAATTTCAGCCTGGCAGACAATTCTACCCTGATGCCAATTCAACCTTGCGTGTAGCCTATGGCAAAGTTGCCGACTATACCCCGGCAGATGCAGTGCATTACAATTACTTCACAACCCTCGAGGGCATCATGCAGAAAGAAAATCCGGATATCTATGATTATGTCGTGGAACCTAAATTAAAGGAACTATACAAAACCCGTGACTGGGGTGCTTACGGCGATAAGGATGGCAGCATGCATGTGGCATTTATAGCCAGTAACCACACAACCGGTGGAAACTCAGGGAGCCCGGTGCTGAATGCCGACGGTGAACTGATCGGCCTCAACTTTGACCGCAACTGGGAAGGAACCATGAGCGACCTGATGTATGACCCTGATCAATGCCGGAACATTACACTCGATATCCGCTATTGCCTCTTTATCATCGATAAATTTGCAGGAGCCAGGCGACTGGTGGATGAAATGACGCTGGTGGAGTAAAAGAAGTGCCTAAATGGAGTGCCTAGAGTTGGGAGTGCCTAAAGTGCCTAAATGGAGTGCCTAGAGTTGGGAGTGCCTAGAGTGCCTGGAGTTGGTTTTCTAATATCGCGTTGTTTATGAAAGTGTGCCCGTTTTTTAATACCGGGCTTGCTGCATATTAGTTAATGCCTATTGCCTTTTGCCTAATGCCTTTTGCCTAATGCCTTATACTGATTAACTTTCCAATAACCGAACATTAATGGCAATAGGTTCGCCCTTGTCATTCTTGTCGATGTCAAAAGCTACTTTATCACCTTCACGCAGATCGTTAAAGTCAGTACCCACAAGGCTCTGATAATAGAAGAACAGGTTTTGAGGACTATGTTTTATAAATCCATATCCTTTTTTCAGATTTTGGATGGTACTCTTTTTTGTTTTCTGGTCTCCGCCTTTGACAGGTTTAGCAGCCTCACGCCGGCCAACCGATTTTACGAAAAGGTTGTTGAAGATCGGAAGGTTCTGTTTCAGGCCGTTTTCAACGAGTTCGTGCATCGCCAGCGGATAGGTAGCTTCATCAAACAGATCCTGTGAAGTACCGGTCGACATTTCCTGACCTTCATTGTTGGTATATTCAAACTGCCAGCCCAGGATCATCACACGTGTGCCCAGCGTGTTGAGCTTACGCACGAGGGGAACATAGTCACCATCGGCCGCGATGAGCACCAGCACATCAAAATGTTTGTAGAAAGCCAGCTCAAAGGCTTCAAGCGCCAGCCATACATCAATGCCTTTTTCCTGCTTAACCCCCGAAACGGTTTTCACCGGCAGATAGTGCGTAGTAACACCTTCGGACATAAGGATATCGTCGAAAACACGGTCGTAAAACAGTTGTTTGCCTTTCTGGCTTGCTTCGGAGGCATAGAGCCTTCCCCTGAAGAAATGCGCATCCACGATCTGAATGAGGCTTTCCGATTTCCCTTCTTCCCTGGCCACCTGTTTGCGTATAAACTGGCTCAGGCCTGAAACGCTTAGGCGGCTCCTCCTGGGGTGAAAGTAATTATAATAATTGCTTACATGAAGGAAATAATTGCCATCAAAAAATATTCCGATGCGCGTCAGGCTGAGGTTTTTATCGTTTTGCATCTGTCACTGTTTACAAATTAAACTGTAGTATCCTGTAAAAGGGTTTATCCTGCAAATAAGTTAAATTAATGAATCCAGAAAGAATAACTCAAAATTTCCGACAGGAAGTTGCATGAATCCGACAATTTAATTCTGGCTAAGAATGTCCGTCAAAGCACCATCAAGCGTTAGGAAACTATACTGAAACCCTGAATTCATGAGTCTTTCGGGCAACACAGTCGGTCCACCGGTAATAGCAGCTGAACCTTCGCCATAGATAATTTTCAAAACAAAAACAGGCACAGCAAACCATGCCGGACGGTGCAGGATGCGAGCAATGGTCCTGGTGAATGTAAGATTGTCAATAGGCTCAGGAGAAGTGAGGTTAAATGTGCCACTCAACTGGCTGTTTTCTATCACGAAAAAATAAGCTGCAATCAGATCCCGGATGTGTATCCATGAAAAACCCTGTCTCCCACTCCCAATTCTCCCCCCTATCCCGAGTCTGAATGGCAGTAACATTTTCGGTAATGCGCCACCTTCAGCAGCCAGAACGATCCCCAACCTAAAAATGACTGTACGGGTATAGGCTTCAGCAACTTTTGCTTCAGCTTCCCAATCCTGACATAGCTTGCCCATAAAATCGCCGGCCGGCGTATACACGAGCTCAGTATGCCTTCCTGCTAAACTATAAATCCCAATGGCCGAAGTTGAGATAAAGAGTTTAGGGATTTGAACAGTCATCCGCAAAGCATCAACGAGTCTTTGGGTCGTAATGATGCGGCTGTTGCGCAGTTCCTGCTTATAACTCTCCGTCCAGCGCTGCACAATAGGTGCTCCGGCAAGATTCACCAATACATCTGCACCACTTATTTTACGCGCCAGGTGACCAGTTCCTTTTTCAAAATCAGCACGTCCGAGCGGAATTATCTCCCATTTTCTGCGCTGCATAGCAACTCTAAGTTTGCGGCCAATAAAACCATTTGCCCCGCAGATAACTATTCGCATATTTAAATCTCTTAACTATACTAAAACCCTATTTGACGTAATTTGTTTTTTATCTCTGGTTTACTGAATCTAAAATCTGACAAACGCCACCTTCCTTTCCAGGAATATGTCTTTACATAATATACCCTGTGTCAGCGGCATTTTCGGGTACCTAAATTAAGTTATTTTATTGTTTAAAATCATTATCCTTGAGATATATCAGTTAAGTACTTCATGTATTCCTGACTATATTCCTGAAATGCTGCATAGTAACTTTTTATTCATCTGCAGATTATAAACATATCTGTCACAAAACAGTATATCCAGTATTATTTTACCTTTGCAGGATAATATGACCCCGATATGCTCCCGTAGAAGATTACTTCCAGAGCATCGGGCAATCTCAAAGATTTACAGTATGGATCAGACAAGCAAAGAGAAGAGCCTTTTTTCAGAGTTTCCACCGGTAACTACGCAGGAGTGGGAAGCCAAGATTTTCCAGGACCTGAAAGGCGCCGATTATGATAAAAAACTCATTTGGAGAACAGAGGAAGGATTTATGTTAAAGCCTTACTACCGTAGCGAAGACCTTGACCAATTGAAATGGCTGGAGGGAAAGCCGGGCAGTTGGCCATTCACCGGTGGCACGCATGCCAAGGGTAATGCATGGCTCATTCGCCAGGATATTGATACTACCGGCCTGAATTCAGCCAATACAGAGGCCGTTGACGCCATTTCGCGTGGGGCCACTGCCATCGGTTTCGATGCGGGCAATATTCGTGCGGCAGCTGATTTTGCTTTGTTATTCAAAAATATTGATCTTTCCAAGACCAGTATTCACCTGCATTCTGCTGCTTCCTATCCTAAATTGCTCGATTATCTGAGCGAATATTTGCATACATCAGCATTCGACGCCAAACAGCTAAAAGGCTCTCTCGATTTTGACCCCATCAGTTTTGCATTGCTGCACGGGCATTTCTATATGACTCCCGAGAAGAACATGACCGAAGCTTCGGCACTTATTGAGCGTGCCAACCAGGAATTTCCGGGATTACGTGTTTTATCGGTTAATGGCAGTTATTTCCGTAACGCAGGCAGTACTGCGGTACAGGAACTGGCATTCAGCCTTGCCTCGGGAAACGAATACCTCGCAGCCCTCAACGACAAGGGTCTTAATGCCGCTGTGACCGCACCGCATATTCAGTTTTCTTTTTCAATTGGTTCATCCTATTTTATTGAGATAGCGCGCTTAAGGGCAGCACGCCTGTTATGGGCACATATCGTAAAACACTACAACGCTGAAAGCGACAATGCTGCAAAGATGCATATCCACAGTTCTGCGTCGGGATGGAATAAGACGATCTATGATCCTTATGTTAACCTGTTGCGCAGCACCACCGAAGCTATGTCGGCCGCTATTGGCGGTACCGACTCCCTGAGTATAAATCCATTTGACACCTTCTATAAGGAATCGGACGAGTTTTCGAAACGCATCGCCCGAAACCAGCAAATTATCCTCAAAGAAGAAAGCTACCTCGACAAGGTTATTGATCCTTCTGCAGGTTCATATTATATCGAAAACATAACCGCCTCTATTGCAAATGCTGCATGGGCATTATTCCTGAATATTGAAGATAAGGGCGGAATGATTGAAGCCATTCATAGCGGGTATGTGCAGGATGAAGTTGAGCAGGCGGCTGCCCGTAAACAAGCCGATGTTGCCACTCGCCGCACTGTTGTACTGGGGACCAACCATCATCCAAATCCGGGAGAGTTCATGCTAGATAAAATTCAGTCCGAGACCCTGGTAGCCGATGCTAAAGAAGAGGCACCCACCCCGATCAAAAAGCTGATTCTGCACAGGCTGTCGGATGCCTTCGAAGACCTTCGCCTGGCTACAGAAATTCATGTGGATGCCGGAAATAAACGGCCCTCAGTCTTTATGCTTACCATGGGCAATCTGGCTATGCGCAAAGCAAGAGCGGCATTCAGCAGCAATTTCTTTGGCTGTGCCGGATATCAGATTATCGACAATACCGGTTTTGCAACAACCGATGAAGCCATCAAAGCCGCACTGGCTTCAAAAGCTGAAATCATCGTTATTTGCAGTTCGGACGAAGAATATGCGGTGATAGTTCCGGTTTTAGCCATTGGGCTAAAGGGCGCAGAACCTGAAATCAATCTGCTTGTTGCCGGGTCCCCAAAGGATATCATGGACCAATTGAAAGCATCGGGTGTGGATGATTTTATTCACCTGCGCTCCAACCTCCTCGAATTCCTTCAGAAAATGAACGTAAAACTTGGGGTTACTTCTTAATCCAAAGCATGACCTTGAATACCCGGGGAATCCGGAAAATAAAACACTGATTAAAACAACTGAAAATTATACCTATGCGACCAATTTTCAAGGATAACGATTTCAAAGTCCTGGCCAAATCCGTTTCCCCAGAAGAACAGGAAGATGAAGCAGGGAGTGAAGAAAGCTGGCTCACCACGGAACAGATTACCGTAAAACCTGTTTATTACAAAAGCGATCTCCGCCCGCTGGAACATCTGCACTATGCTGCCGGAATCCAGCCGTTTCTTCGCGGTCCATATTCCACCATGTACGTGATGAAACCATGGACCATCAGGCAATATGCCGGATTTTCAACGGCAGAGGAATCAAACGCTTTCTACCGGCGCAACCTAGCCGCAGGGCAAATGGGACTTTCGGTCGCTTTTGACCTGGCAACACACCGCGGTTACGATTCTGATCACCCCCGTGTTGTGGGCGATGTTGGCAAGGCTGGTGTAGCCATTGATTCTATCCTGGATATGAAGATTCTCTTCGACCAGATTCCGCTGGATAAAATGTCGGTTTCCATGACCATGAATGGTGCCGTATTGCCTATCCTGGCTTTTTACATTGTTGCTGCCGAGGAACAGGGCGTGCCGCTCGACCAACTCAGTGGAACCATCCAGAATGATATCCTGAAGGAATTTATGGTGCGCAACACATACATCTATCCACCGTTGCCATCCATGAAAATCATCGCCGATATTTTCGAGTTCACTTCACGGCACATGAAAAAGTTTAATTCTATCAGCATTAGTGGCTACCACATGCAGGAAGCAGGTGCCACTGCTGATATCGAACTGGCCTATACCCTTGCCGACGGGCTTGAATACCTGCGTACCGGGATAAAAGCCGGCATAGCCGTAGATGCATTTGCCCCCCGCCTCTCCTTCTTCTGGGGTATTGGCATGAATCACTTCATGGAAATTGCCAAACTACGCGCCGCCCGCATGTTATGGGCCAAGATCGTGAAGCAGTTCAATCCGAAAGATCCCAAATCCCTAGCTCTTCGCACACACTCCCAGACATCGGGATGGAGCCTTACGGAACAGGACCCCTATAATAACGTAACCCGTACCTGCGTGGAAGCACTTGCTGCTACACTTGGTCATACGCAGAGTCTGCACACCAACGCCCTGGATGAAGCCATAGCCCTGCCAACCGATTTCTCGGCCCGCATAGCCCGCAATACCCAGATTTACCTGCAGGAGGAGACAAATATCTGTAAAGCCGTTGATCCATGGGCAGGTTCATATTATATAGAAACGCTCACGCATGAAATTGCACACAAGGCGTGGAAGCTCATCGAAGAGGTTGAAGCCCTTGGTGGCATGGCCAAAGCAATTGAAACGGGTATTCCCAAGATGCGCATTGAGGAAGCTGCAGCCCGCAAACAGGCACGCATCGACGCCGGTCGCGACACCATCGTTGGCGTGAACAAATACCGCATGGTAAAGGAAGACCCCATCGATACGCTTGAAGTCGATAACACCGCCGTTCGTGAATCACAGCTCCTCCGGCTTGCCAAGCTTAAAGCTGAGCGCAATCCTATGGAAGTTGAACATGCACTTTACGCCCTCACGCATGCTGCCGAAAGCGGCGAAGGCAATCTGCTGGAACTAGCCATCGACGCAGCACGCAAACGTGCATCACTGGGTGAAATTTCATCTGCATTAGAAGTAACCTATGGGAGATATAAAGCTGTGATAAGATCCATTTCAGGCGTCTATTCATCTGAATCCAAAGATGACAGCCTGTTTAAGAAAGCCTGTGAAATGGCTGATGAATTTGCACGTCTGGAAGGGCGTCGTCCACGTATTATGATCGCCAAAATGGGGCAGGATGGCCACGACCGTGGTGCCAAAGTAGTAGCTACCGGTTATGCCGATATAGGATTTGATGTAGATATAGGTCCCCTGTTTCAGACGCCTGCCGAAGCAGCAAAACAAGCTGTGGAAAACGATGTGCATGTACTGGGCGTGTCCAGCCTTGCCGCAGGACACAAAACACTTGTTCCCCAGGTAATCGCTGAGCTCAAAGCTCTCGGACGGGAGGATATCATGGTCATTGTGGGAGGTGTTATCCCTCACCAGGATTACGATTTCCTTTATAAAGCAGGTGCACTGGCCATTTTCGGCCCTGGCACCGTCATTCCGGATGCAGCCGTTAAAATGCTCCGGATCATGCTCGATATGCGGAAATAGTTGCTTTCATAAACAGGGCAATCGTATCCCAAAACAAAGGAGCCAGGTTTATCCCGGCTCCTTTTTATTTGAAGATAGCTCAATGTTTGTTATAGACCGGATTTGTGATTAGTGTTTGCTTAAATAATCAGCAACACCGGCATGCGATTCCTTCATACCATCGTCGCCTTTGTGCCAGTCGGCCGGACAAACCTCACCGTTTTCCTCAAAGAACTGCAGCGCATCCACCATACGTAATGCTTCATCCACGCTGCGCCCCAGCGGAAGGTCATTCACTACCTGGTGACGCACTATACCTTGCTTGTCGATCAGGAACAAACCCCGGTATGCAATTGCATCTCCGCTAAATTCTATTTCGTCGGTTTCTTCATTGTATTCATACGCTCCTGCAAGCACATCGTAATTCTCAGCGATTGTTTTGGAGAGATCTGCTACCAAAGGAAAAGTAACCCCCTTAATTCCGCCCTTATTTTTCTCAGTGTTCAGCCATGCCCAATGCGTATGTTTCGAATCAACAGAACATCCAACAACGGCAACATTGCGTTTTTCAAATTCCTTAAATTTATCCTGGAAAGCCAGGATCTCCGTGGGGCAAACAAATGTGAAATCCAAAGGGTAAAAGAAAAACACGACATGTTTCTTGCCTATATACTGTGCAAGTGAAAATTTTTCCACAAAATCGCTGCCATTGATTACAGCGTCGGCCTCAAACTGAGGCGCTTTTTTCCCAACTAATACTGACATAATTTTTTTGTTTGTTTTTAAGGTTTATACAAATAGCACATAGGTAATTTTATTTGCTTTGAAGCAATTAATCACGCTATAGTATCTAAACAGCTAAAAGGACTGAAGGTTTCAGGCATGAAGAAAAAAACAGACAAAAATGACTAAGGAGCAAGAGGTATAAAAAGATAAGGAGAAAAGAGAAAGGAGAAAGTTTATTTCAGAAGTTCATTTACGATATCTTCTATGCGGATGCCTTCCGCTTCAGATTTGTAATTCCGCACGATACGATGCCGCAGGATAGAAGTTGCCACCGCCTGCACATCTTCAATATCGGGAGAATATTTCCCGTTGACGGCCGCATGGCATTTAGCGCCGATAATAAGGTATTGTGATGCACGCGGGCCGGCACCCCATGTGATGTAATCGTTTGCCCACTGATGTGCCATAGGCGTATGCGGACGGGTTCTGGAAGCCAGTCTGACAGCATATTGATAAACATTATCTGCAACAGGTATTTTGCGGATCAGGTTTTGAAAAAACAGAATCTCATCTGCCTCCATGACAATGTGAGGCTCTTCACCTGCCTGGGCCGTCGTGTTCTTCACAACATCAATTTCTTCTTCAAAAGAGGGATAATCAAGCCAGATATTGAACATGAACCTGTCGAGTTGCGCTTCGGGTAACGGATAGGTCCCCTCCTGTTCTATCGGATTCTGTGTAGCCAGCACAAAGAACGGTTCTTCAAGTTTATGGCTTATACCGGCTACTGTTACCGACTTCTCCTGCATGGCTTCGAGAAGTGCTGACTGTGTTTTGGGTGGTGTACGGTTTATCTCGTCGGCCAGTATTATATTGGCAAATATAGGACCCCGCAGGAATTTAAACTTCCGGTTTTCATCAAGTATTTCAGTGCCGATAATATCGCTGGGCATGAGGTCGGGTGTGAACTGGATACGGCTGTAGCTAAGGTTAAGCACTTTTGAAATGGTATTCACCATCAGCGTTTTAGCAAGCCCCGGCACGCCAACAAGCAGGCAATGCCCTTTACTGAAAATGGCTATCAGCAGACGCTTTACGACTTCATCCTGACCAACGATCACTTTTCCTATCTCGGCTTGCAGCAGGGTGTACTTTTCCACAAAGGCATCCATGGCTTCAACATCAGTTTTGTACCTCATGCAAACTTTTATTAAATGGATAGCTGTGATCTCAATTTGCAACAAAGAAATTACGACAGATCCCTGTTGCTTTTTATTGCGCTGCCGGCAATTCTATTTGAACCATTTATGCGTGAACGTGCAGGATTTATAATTGTCGCTAACGTGTACGAAGGAATTTTTTAATTTGGTGTTGATCCAGCTATCGATGCTTTCGGCACGTTTCTTTTGCAGCGCCCATTCCTGGATCTGGGAATAATCCTCGTTGAGGCTGGCGCGATGGGGAACAGTGCGCATTTTGAGATAAAGCAGGCGGTAAGCTTCTTTTCCCTCCTCATTGGCCATCGGTACAGGTTTAGAAACCTCACCCACTTTCATCTTGTCGATCACAAAGAAAACTTCACGATCAAGCTGGTTTGCTTCAAAACGTGTATTCCCGCTGGAAGGATTTATCAGCAATCCGCCGTTGATGCGATTTGGATCGTCAGAAAATCTGATGGCAGCTCTTTCAAATTTTATGGAATCCTTGCGGATAAGGTCGGCTATACTATCCAGCTTGAGTTTTGCTTTAACGATATCCGAGGGAGAGGTCTTTGGAATAATAAGGATATGGCGTGCATTCACATATTCGCCCCTGCGTTCAATAAGCTGAATAATATGGTATCCTGCCTTCGTTTTAATAACATCCGATACTTCGCCCTTTTTAAGACTGAATGCGGCCGCTTCAAATTCCGGATACATATCTCCCCTGCCAAAAAGCCCGAGTTCGCCGCCTTTGGGCGCTGAACCGGGATCCTCTGAATAAAGCACAGCAAGCGGAGCGAATTTCTCACCCTTGACAATGCGCTGGCGAAGTGCCGAAATCTTTTCCTTGGCAGCATTAAGTTCTTCAGGACTGAGGGGTGCATCTTTTACAATTTCCCCGATTTCGTATTGTGTCGCAATAACCGGGATGCTATCGGACGGCAGACTGGTAAAATAGGCTTTGACTTCCGAAGGTGTAACCTTGATATCCGTGGTGATTTTTTGCTGCATCTGCTCTTCCAGCAATTGCTCGCGAACGGGCTCCCGAAATTCTATCTTAATATCGTCAACTGATTTCTTGTAAAAATCCTCCAGTTTTTCGCGTGATCCAAATTGCTGAACATAATACCGCATTTTTGAATCGAGCGTGCTTTCTACTTCTTCATCCGATATTTTAATACTGTCAAACTCTGCCTGGTTGAGCAGCAGTTTCCGGAAAAGCGCGGATTCAATAATCTGGCAACGAACTTTTTCTATTCCGCCAATATTACCTTGTGCCTTCATCTGCAGGTATTGCTGCTCGATCTCGCTGTGCATAACCATGTGACTGCCTACAACTGCCACCACCTCATCGATGACCTTTTCCTGCGCATGAACCGTTAGTGTCATTGTGCAAATCAGCATCAGGGCCAATATCAATCTTCTATTCATCATCCTTCAGTATAAAATTTAATACGTTTTAAGTGCTTTAAAAAATGCGCCAGTGCTACCTGGTGTTTAATAAATTTCAAATGCTTTTTTCTTCATCCCTTTCTGAAATGCATCCTCCTCCATCCTGCTCACCAGTTCCAGTTTACGTTTATTCACAAGGATCGACCGGATATTGCGGACTTCAAAACTCAATGGCGAAACACTTTCCTTTGTTTTGTATGCTTTAATGCGCAGCAGGTAAAGGTATAGCGAATCTTCCAATTCCACGAATTTGTTATTACCCAGAAAATCCACCTGATCGGAAACAGAAAGTGGAACCCGCTTCACAAGATCGGTGAAAGGAATCCAGTTTTCGTTATCCAGCGAAGCGCTTGCTGCGGAAGCCTGGCAGAGATCTTCAAGCTTTTCCCTGTCGGCTGCTGCATCAGATTTAAGCAGTGTTCGGAATTTACCCACAACCGGTGAATTCTTGCTAAGCATAACATAGTTCACCTGCACAATATTCTGATGAAGCTGAAAATTGGCCTGATTCGCCGCATAATAATCCTCTATTTCCTTCATCGGGACCACTGTGTCGAGTTTCTGTCTGATAAGTTCCGATTCATATTCATAAATAACCAGTGAATTGCGGTAGAGCTCAAGCTGGCGTGTAAAATCCTGCTTTTCTGCGCTCAGGTTTGATTCAGCCTGATGCAGCACCAATGCCTGCCTGATCCAGTTATTGATAAACGATTTTGTAATATTTATGCTGTCTTTTGTTTTAGTTCCTCTGGGAACAATTCCTTGAAGATCGCCTTTGTAAAGATAATGATCATACACTTTAGCCACAGCATCCTTGCTACTTTCATGCCTGAAATAGCTGCATGCCCCAAGCAATGGAATAAGTAAAGCAAAAAGAACAAATTTATTCATGTATAATCAACTTTGTTTTTAACGATAAGTAATTTTTATTCAATTCGCCAGAGGAATGGCCGTGCCTAATTTTCAAAACCTCGGATACCGGAACTACTTTATCGAGCTAAGCACATCGCGGTTCAGCTTTACCGGGTATTTGGCGCGAAGTTCGGCAATCCACTGCTTTTCGAGATAGTTTTGATAATCTGCTGTAATCAGGCCTTTGGCTTCATTCAGCAGTTTTGGCTCCGGTGTAATGACCTGATGAATCACTACGAAACCAGTATGTGTGGAATCCACTGCCATATCAGTTGTTGTACCTTTTTTCCAGGCTATCCCATCAATCAGCGATTTATCACCCTTCACAAATTTCCCGTGCTCAATTGTTACCACAATGGCAGAGTCGGGATTCAAACGCTTAAGTATCTGCTCATCCCTAAGTCCCTTTTTTACAAATTTCCGGGCTGCTTTTTCAGCTTTGGCATTGGCATTGGCATTGGCATTGGCGAAACTGAAGATTGATGCGTCAAGGCGCTCAGGCCACATATAATTGTTCTTGTTTTTTTCATAAAATACTTTCAGCCCTGTAGTGTCCTTAATGGCTCTGGACCATACTTTCTGATCGGTGAGGTCGAAAAGCAGGATGCCGTCGTGGTATTCGCTCATCAATGCTTTAAATTCAGGGTATTTCCCCTCTAACTGGTTGTCCTCATATGCCATGCACTTTTCAGTTACAAAAGCATCATATGAAGCATTTACAAAAGCAGGAATGTTTTGGCCTGTTATTCTTTTTTGTCTGTTTTCCAGGTACTTGGCAAAATTTTGTTGTGTGTAGGTTTTCTTCCCAATGGTGAAAAGGTCTTTCGTTAGACCAGCCGCTGCCGTTGCCCTCCATTTATTCCTGAATACGGAATCAGTCACAACCGCGTAAAATTCGTCTCTTGCCGTAAGGTCCTGGGTAAATGCATAAGCTTTCTTTAATTTGGCTACAAATGATTCTTCGCTTTTCACCGAGCGATCATTCTTGGTCAGTTTCTGTTTCAGGTCAGCCTTATTGTCTTCGAATGTGCCAATGGGTTTCTGTTCAATAAATTTAATAATATGCCAACCGAAAATGGTCTGGAAAGGAGCAGCATAATCCCCGGGCTCTTTAAGCCTGGCAATATTTTCGATAAACTCAGGAACCATGCGGTTAACGCCAAACCAGGGCAATACGCCTCCTTTATCAGAAGTTCCTTTGTCTTCTGACAACTCCTTTGCCAGATCAGCAAAATCACTGCCAGCACGTAGTTTTTTATAAGCTCCGACGGCTTTGGCCTTAACCGATATGGAATCAGCAGCCGTGGCATTCTGAGGAAAAAGGAAAAGAATATGGGCGATCTGCACCTTGCCCATTGCAGGTTTACGATCAGTTACTTTTATCAGGTGGTATCCGAATTCAGACCTGACCGGCATCGAAACTTCACCTATCTGCGTTTTATAGGCCCCTGATTCGAAGGGATAAACCATATCAAACACAGTAAAATATCCCAGGTCACCTTTATTGCCACGAACGCTTCGCCCTTCCTGGAGCCTGTCTTTTGCAGATTGATCATCGGAAGTTTCAGCCGCCAGCTTGCCAAAATTCTCTCCTTTCAGGATCCTTTTCCTGATTTGCATCGCTGTATTATAGGCAGCCAGGGTATCGGCGGGAAGCGCATTCTTATCCACGCGAATCAGGATATGGCTTGCACGGATGTCTTTGCCTTTGCGATCATAGGCCTCTTTGAGCAACGCCATGTTTGCATTTTCGTCGATAAGATAAGGTTGGGCCAATTGATTCCGGTAGCCACCTAATTCGTCACGGAATGATTTTATGGTATCGAGACCCAGGAATTCGGCTTCCTTTACTTTAAGTTTGAAATTGATGTAAAGATCAAGATACTCATCAAGAGATTTCTGGTCAATGGCTTCACCCCTGATATTATTTTTCTGGTATACATCCAGGAACTCGGATTTGGTAATGTTTTCGCCTGCAATATTCATCAAAACCTGGTCGGTGCTCTGTGACCATAAATGTAAGCCAAGCAGCAGGAATGTGGCAGTAACTATTCCCTTTGTCAAATTATTTTTCATAGAATAGAATTGAAGAACTTGATGTTTTGATACAATTGCTCAGGTTTATTCCGGCCGGCAAATAGCTTACTTCCGGAAAGCGATTATTGGCATTTCCTGCGGTTGCTAATTTCTCCCGGATAACGCTCCTTTTGGGATTGTATTATAAATGAAACATTTATTTATCGGCTGTAATTTGGAGCCTCGCGCGTAATGGTGATATCATGCGGATGACTTTCGGTAAAACCAGCCGCGGTGATTTTAATAAATTTAGCCTTTTGCAGTGTCTCTATGTCGGGTGAACCGGTATAACCCATCCCAGCCCGCAGTCCGCCCACCATCTGGTGTATAACTTCCGATAAGGATCCCTTATACGGAACACGTCCTACAATACCTTCGGGGACCAGTTTCTTAATATCATCTTCTGTATCCTGAAAATACCTGTCCTTTGATCCACCCTGCATGGCGTCAATTGATCCCATTCCCCGGTATGTCTTGTATTTGCGCCCTTCGTAAATAATGGCCTCACCGGGTGATTCATCCACACCGGCAAAAAGGGAACCAGCCATAATGGAATGAGCCCCTGCTGCCAAAGCCTTAACGATGTCACCGGTATAACGGATTCCGCCATCGGCTATTACAGGTATTCCACTGCCTTTAAGCACACGTGCCACTTCAAGAATTGCGGATAACTGTGGTATTCCTATGCCGGCTATAACCCGGGTAGTGCAGATAGAGCCTGGACCAATGCCAACCTTAATACCATCAACTCCGGCCTTCAGGAGGTCAAAGGCGGCTTCGGCGGTGGCAATATTGCCTACAACGAGTTCAAGGTTGGGATAATGCCTTTTTACGAGACGGGCAGCTTCGATGACACCTTTGGAATGACCGTGCGCTGTATCAATGATGATGGCATCAACTGCATTTTTGACCAGGGCATCAACCCGCATCAGCATATCGGCAGTAACACCGACGGCAGCAGCAACACGCAGCCTGCCCTGCTCATCCTTGCAGGCGTTGGGGCGGGCTTTTATCTTGATGATATCACGGTAGGTGATCAGTCCAACAAGCTTATAATCCTTATCAACCACAGGCAATTTCTCAATTTTGAATTCCTGCAGAATATTACCTGCCTGCTCAAAATCTGTAAATTCAGTGGTTGTGATCAGGTTTTCCTTGGTCATGATATCGGCGATCGGTATCGCACCGTTCCGCTCAAAACGCAGATCGCGGTTGGTTACAATGCCAACCAGCCTGCCATCAGCATTAATGATGGGAATGCCGCCGATCTTGAACTCACCCATAATTTTGAATGCATCCTCCACAAGAGCATCCTCCCGCAGGGTGATCGGATCAAGGATCATTCCGTTTTCGGCACGTTTCACGCGCTTAACTTCTGCAGCCTGGGCTTCGATGCTCATGTTCTTATGAAGCACGCCGATACCGCCTTCCTGTGCGATGGCAATGGCCATGACGGATTCTGTCACCGTATCCATGGCTGCCGATACAATCGGAACATTTAGTTTGATATTGCGTGTAAAACGGGATGTTATATTGACCTGACGGGGTAAAACCTCTGAATATGCCGGGACAAGCAACACATCATCATAGGTTAGACCCTCGCCAACAAATTTTTCGCTATCTGACAACATACTAATGGTTTTGGGTCGCACAAAGTTATACAAAAATGATAAGGCTTTTATTAAAATCTGATAATTGCCCCGGGTATACCAGCTGATAAATCATTACCAGCTTATAGCCCTTAAAATTATTCAACCAATAGGAGCACCCCTGTTTTCGTATAGGAATTGCCGGTGAGAGACTTATAATTTAAACGGTAGTAATAAATGCCGCCAGGCGCATAATCCCCATTAAACTTACCATCCCAGCCAATACTTTTATCCCTGGAAATAAAGACCTGTTGCCACCATTTATTGTAAACCATTAACTGGTAATTGCCCTCATCCACGAAATAATCCATCACAGGTCTGAACCTGTTGTTTTTTATTCCCCGGGGAATAAATGCATTGGGAAGCAATACGAGGGGTTGTTGTCTGGCCATGACAGTATTAGAGATACTTTCGGTAAGCACATTAACTTTGGCCTCAATGGCTTTAACATAATATGAAACAACATCGCTTCCCGACAGCGAGGCGGCGGGAGGATCGGTATATGTCGTAATCCCTGTTAATGTTGAGATGGGATTAGCCTGATCAGGAATATTATTCACAAAGCGGTATATTTCGTAATGGTCGATTCCGCCACGCCAGCCTTCGTAAGCATTCCAGCTGAGTGCGTGAGATTCATCACCGTTGGTATGGCAAGTGAGGAAAATCGTTCGGGTCAGGCCTGAACTGCGGGTAAGGGAACCACATTTATCAAGGGCATCAATCTTATAATAATAGCTCCGCCGGTTAATGGCAGCAGTGGTATCGTCATAAAAGCTTCGTGGGGCAATGGAAGCGATTGTATCAAATGGACCGGTTACCGTGTCCGACCTTAGCACCCTTATGCTTGTTACTGTTTCCAATGGGTTAAAGTGAATACCCATTCTTATGGTTTGATGATCAGTTACGCTGGCATAAGTAAGCGAAAGTGTGTCTGGCCTGGGCAGGCTGGTAAAGGTGAAGCCAACAGGGCATGAACTCGATGACCGCTGCCCGTCCAGGCTAAAAGCGCGAACGAAATAATGATAGCTGGTGCCTAAAGTAAAGCCCTTTTCATCGGTAAAAGTTGTGACTGAGGGAGTGGTACTCCCGATCAAAGCCAACGGTTTTGATCCCTCCTTCCGGTAAATCCTGTACCCGCCCAGGGCAGGATTCATATTTTTGTAAGTATTCCAGTTGAGCAGGGCTGTCCCTTTGCATTCATTAACTGATGGCTGATCCATTCTCAAGGTGCTCAGGGCATGAGGATAAGAATGCTCGCCGGTGCTCCTGTTTTTGCACTGATCAAGCGTTATGACGGCAAATGTTTTGATAACCTTACAGGCATTCATTGAATCAGAAGCATAGGAAGTTATAAGATTTCCGCGTGAAATGCCAATGAGGGACCAAAATCCACCTTTCAGACTTTGTTCTATTCTGTAACCACCCACATCATTGGAAATGCTGGGAATCCAGGATATCACAGGATGCCCGTTGGGATCGATGGATATACTATCCATGAACGCATCAACAGGCTGAATGATATCCAGAAATAAATTTGTCATGGCATTGGAACCGGAAATACAGCTACCTGTATTTTCAACTCTGTAGGTCAGATAGATCGAGTCACAATATGGAGAAGTGATCGTATCCCTGAAGGATAAGCCTGCCATTAAATTAAAAGTCTTGGATTTCCCGTCAGGATCTGTTCGCACTACATGATTTATCCCGGGTTTCGAAGTATCAAATGCATTCCACTCCAGGTTGGCAATGCCTTTAGATTTCGCGATCAGCGGCATTTTCAGGAGTATGTTCGAAACTGTATCCGATGCCCCGGATGAATTCCCGGCTGCATCATAAGCACGTACAAAGAAATAATACTGCACCTTATTCCCGTTTACCCCTGTGAGTTGCCAGCTGGCAGTGGCGCCGCCACCCGGTGGAGTTTCCGGACTATATGGACCAGTTGCCACAGCCGACCAATAAATAGTATAATGATCAGCATTTCCCGGGTCCGCCTCCCACTGCAATGTAATTGCCCCGGCTGCATTGGTGCTGGCACAATTAATCCGGGGAATTGCAGGAACCTTTGCGGACGAAAGAAATGGCAACGCAAGTTGAATTAAGCATATGATGAGCATCCGGAACATCATGCCACTTTTTTTTTCCGATGCTTCCTTACTAACCATTTTGATAGCTTAAACTGATATGAGAGAATTGCCTATTTCCCGACGATGATCTCGTGGAAGGTTGACGGATCAAGGTGTTTGCGGGCAAGGTCACGGAGTTCGGTGGCCGTAATGGAACGGACGACTTCGGTATAGCGGTTAAAGTAGGACATATCAAGACCCGACTCCAGAACGCTCATCAGCATATCGGCTAAAGCGAAAGGCCCGTCGATGCTGCGCATAAATCTGCCAAGCAAGTAATTTTTAACCAGTTGCAGCTCGCCATCAGGCACCAGGTCGGTGCATAAGCGATCGATTTCCCTGTAAACTTCCTCGGCAGCCTGATGTGCTGCATCAGCATCCACTTCGCTGGTAATGAAAAAGCTACCCGAATGTTGCAGTGATATGAGTGCAGACCCGACACCATAAGTATATCCTTTATCCTCGCGTAGGTTAGTCATCAGGCGCGAGCCGAAATAACCACCCAATACGGTGTTAAGGACCTGCATACCCAGGAAATCGGGATGCGTACGGTTGAATAATTGTTTACCGATACGGATGGCAGCCTGGAGTGCATCCTTTTTGACCAGGTAATGCTTGAACTTTGCATTACCAGAACTATCA
The DNA here is from genome assembly GCA_038246075.1 of Bacteroidales bacterium. Taxonomy (GTDB): domain Bacteria; phylum Bacteroidota; class Bacteroidia; order Bacteroidales; family DASVHX01; genus DASVHX01. Next base: position 49,187 of record JBBRRV010000001.1, on the reverse strand, counting down.
AAATCTCTTGAAGGCAACAACTCATTTTCCCATCCCTTGTTTCCAAAAGTGTGATTGATCATGCTGATAAGCTCATCGCTGACTTTTCCTGCAACAACTATGCGGCAGTTTCCCGGCGTATAGTGCTGATGATGGAATGCCTTAAGTGCCGCTATATTGATGTTTTTAAGATGTGATGACTGGCGGTAGGTGCCATATGGATGCTCAGGCCCGAATATCAGTGCTGAGAAACGGGTACGGGCAAGGTAATTTACTTTCTGTTCATTCACTGCCAGGAATTGTTTTTGCCGGCCGATCATGATTTCGAATTCCTTTTCAGGAAAACTTGCCTGCCTGATGATATCACCTATAAGCGGAAGTAGTTCATGCACGTGTTTGTTAAGCGAATAAAGAGAGACATAGCTGTTGTCCTGTTCCACTGCAGTTTCGAGGAAAGCGCCGTAAAAATCGAGCTTTTCCTCGATTTCTGCCGAAGCCATAAGGCTGGTTCCTTCGCGCAACATGAGGTTACAGGCCTGCGCTGTAAATGGCAAATCCTCATACCATGCACCGGCGCCAAAGACAAGGCTGATGCGCACGAGTTCCTGCGTGCCTTTGTTAATCACATATAACGGAATTCCATTATCGAGCATGATCTTGCCCGGTTCATTTATTTTAAAACCATCCATAGCCTGCATAGCCGGGGCCTTGGTGCGATCGATTCTGGTCATCCTTTTTGGGTTGAATAATAATAAAGCGTAGAGCTGTTTTCTGTTCTGAGAATTTCGCCGGCTTGTTTGCGCAAATCTTCGGCAGTAACTGCGTTATAGTGTTCGATGGTGGTATTTGCCAGTTCAGCATCCCCCAGCCATTCATAATAGGCCAGGTTCATGGCTTTATCAAGTACGGATTGTTCTGAAAACAACAGACTGCTCTCCACCCGGTTCTTAACTTTCTGTAATTCCTTTTCTTCCACCAGCGTTGTACATATCTTTTCGAGTTGCTCATTGATGGCCTTTTCTGCTTCTTCCATGGCGACGCCTTTAATGAGTCTTCCGGCAATCACGAACAAACCGTTGTCAATATCCCCTGTAATATAGGCTTGCAAATCGCTGAACAATTGGCGTTTCTTGATGAGTTCGCTGAACAGCCTGGCCGATTGCCCTCCCGAAAGGATATCGGAGACAAGGTCACTGGCATAATAGGCCGGATGGCAGCGGTCGCACATATGAAATACCTTGTAAATGGCATCCGAAGGAACATCCCGTTCCACAGAAAGTTTCCGGGCCTCCGTCTGAAGTGGCTCAACAGGAATAGACCTTTTGAAATTGTGCGCTTTCCCGATTGAACCAAACCAGGTTTCGGCAAGCACCCTAATATTTTCCGTTTCCACATCGCCGGCAATGGTAAGGATCGCATTGCCCGGATTATAATATTTAGCATAAAATGCTTTTACTTCGTCCATTCCCGCCTGTTCGATATGCGAAATGTCCTTGCCTATGGTTGCCCATTGATACGGGTGTACTTTATAGGCCAGCGGCCGGAGCAATAACCAGGCATCGCCGTAAGGCTGATTGAGATAATTCTGTTTGAATTCTTCAACCACCACACTGCGCTGAACATCAAGGCTCTTTGGCGAAAATGCAAGAGCGGCCATACGGTCAGATTCCAGCCAGAATCCTGTTTCGAGATTCTGAACGGGAAGCGTCAGATAAAAATTGGTTATATCGTTATTCGTAAAGGCATTATTCTCGCCACCAACGCGTTCAAGGGGTTCATCGTATTTAGGAATATTTTCAGAACCACCGAACATCAGGTGTTCGAATAGATGGGCAAACCCGGTACGGTCAGGCTGCTCATCGCGGGAGCCAACATCGAAGAGGATGTTCATGGCAACTATAGGTGTTGAATTGTCATGATGAACAAGTACCCTTAACCCATTGGAAAGCGTAAACCGGTCGTAAGCTATCATTGGTATATCTGTTGAAGTGTTTGTGGCGTTTGAAGCGTTTGATACATTTGGGGCATCTGAAAGCGCGATATAAAGGTATTAAACAAATGCTATGTCAAATCTACTATCAAAACTTGATTTTTGCATTTTTATTTTGCCGGCAGGGTTCAGAATAAATTTTTACATTTGCTGCTCCCCTTAGCATGCTAAATATCGGATAATAACTGCATTCACCAATATTTTAATCATGCTGAACAAGGCTTAAGAAATATCTCAGTTACAACGGATGATGACTTTTAACCAGGTTGACTTTGAAATTAACATAAACAATTGATATAAAATGAAGAAAGACAAACAGGTATTTGATCTCATTAAAGAAGAACAAATGCGGCAGACGCATGGAATTGAACTTATCGCCTCGGAAAATTTCGTGAGCGACCAGGTGCTTGCTGCCATGGGCTCCTGCCTTACGAATAAATATGCCGAAGGATATCCCGGCAAACGTTATTACGGTGGTTGTCAGATTGTGGATCAAACCGAACAGTTGGCCATTGACAGGGCCAAGGCATTGTTTGGCGCTGAATGGGTAAATGTTCAGCCACATTCGGGAGCGCAGGCCAACATGGCCGTGCTGATGGCAGTACTGAAACCCGGTGATACCTTCATGGGACTCAATCTGGCGCATGGCGGACACCTTTCACATGGTTCGCCAGTCAACTCATCGGGCATACTCTACCGGCCCGTTGCCTATGGTGTTGAAGAAGCAACCGGAACCATCAACTATGATAAGATGGAAGAAACAGCTTTGCTTGAGCGCCCCAAACTGATTATTGCCGGTGCTTCGGCTTATTCGCGCGACTGGGATTATAAACGCATGCGTGAAATTGCAGATAAAATTGGTGCCCTGCTGTTTGCAGATATAGCGCATCCGGCTGGTCTTATCGCCCGGGGTTTGCTGAATGATCCTGTGCCCTATTGTCATATTATTACCACAACTACGCATAAAACCCTGCGCGGACCGCGCGGAGGCATGATATTCATGGGCAAGGATTTCGAAAACCCATGGGGATTGAAAACAAACAAGGGTGAAACAAAAATGATGTCGGCTTTGCTAGATTCAGCCGTTTTCCCCGGTACACAGGGCGGGCCGCTTGAACATGTAATTGCCAGCAAGGCTGTCGCTTTCGGCGAAGCACTCTCAGACGAGTATATGGATTACATCATCCAGGTAAAGAAAAATGCCAGCGTGCTTTCACAGGCCTTTATTGATCGCGGATATCATGTGATTTCAGGCGGCACCGATAACCACCTGATGCTGATCGACCTGCGCTCCAAATTCCCTGACATTACAGGTAAAGTTGTTGAGAATACCCTTGTAAAGGCCGACATCACAATAAATAAGAACATGGTGCCTTTCGACAGCCGTTCACCTTTCACCACTTCAGGAATTCGTGTAGGAACGCCGGCTATTACCACCCGCGGATTAAAAGAGGAACACATGGCTATTATCGTAGATATGATGGACGAAGTTATCTCCAACATTGATAACGAAGTCGTTATTGCAAAGGTAAAAGACCAGGTAAACGAAATGATGATGGAGTTTCCCTTGTTCGCCTATTAATGCAGTTGGGCTTCATTAAAGCCTGAATATTCATCACAAATCCGGAGATCAGTTGATTTCCGGATTTTTTTTGTTGCTATTATATATATAAGCGCGTTGATATGCTTGGGCTAAAGCCCGCGGATCATAGCATATTAGCTCGCCCCCCCCCGACTGAAGTCGGGGGTTAGACTAGTCTGACGATTTAGCCTCGTTCCAGAAAACATCCATCTCGGCAAGCGTCATTTCGCGAAGTGTTTTGCCGATGCGCAGGGCTTCCTGTTCGAGGTATTTAAATCTTTTAATAAACTTCTTGTTGGTGCGTTCGAGGGCATCTTCGGGATTAACATCAATAAACCGGGCATAATTAATAAGCGAAAACAGTACATCACCAAACTCATCTTCCAGCTTCTCGGGCGTGCCACCGGTAGTTGCTTCATGGCGGAATTCGTGAATCTCCTCCTCCACTTTCTCCCATACCTGGTTCTGGTTTTCCCAATCGAAACCCACACCCCGAACTTTTTCCTGTATCCTGTAAGCTTTTACCATGGCCGGCAATGAGAGCGGAACACCTGATAATACAGAAGCATGGCCTTCCGTCATCTTAATCGCTTCCCAGTTATTCTTTACATCCTCCGAGTTCTGCACCACCACATCACTATAAATATGTGGATGCCTGCGGATAAGTTTCTCACAAATCCCGTTGAGCACATCGCCCATATCAAATGATCCGCTTTCCGAACCTATTTTTGCATAAAACACGATATGCAGCATGAGATCACCCAATTCTTTTCCTATACCATCCATATCCTTATCCAATATGGAGTCGGAAAGTTCGTACATCTCCTCGATGGTTAGGTAGCGCAAGGTTTCAAGGGTCTGACTTTTGTCCCAGGGACATTGGGCGCGCAGCTCATCCATGATGGTGAGTAACCGCTTAAAAGCTTCTGTTTTTTGTTCCAGTGTATTCATAGCAATATAAAATTATGTAAAGGTCAGGTAAAACATCCCTGATTCAGATGATCATCTTGAATGAATCAATTTATGTGGGAAGTTCCCAGGGAACAAAGGTAATGATTAACTCCGATGCTCAAATAAACCTGATGGCGGTGGAATGTAAAAGCAAAAAGCCCCGGATTGCTCCGGGGCTTTATTCATTTGCATTTGCAGAAGATTAGTACATTCCGCCCATGCCCCCCATTCCGGGATTAGGCATAGCAGGTTCTTTTTCTTCTTTGATGTCAGCAAGCACACATTCCGTTGTGAGGAGCATACTTGCAATAGAAGCAGCATTTTCAAGTGCTACGCGGGCCACTTTGGTCGGGTCGATAACTCCGGCTTTGTAGAGGCCTTCATAAACTTCAGTATGCGCATTAAAACCATAATCGCCCTTACCTTCCTTTACTTTCTGCACAATAACCGATCCTTCAAGGCCGGCATTTTCAACAATCTGACGCAAAGGTTCTTCCAAAGCACGTTTAACGATGGCAATCCCGGTTTCTTCGTCTTCGTTGTCACCTTTCAGCTTGTTCAGACAATCGATTGCCCGGATGTAAGCTACACCACCACCAGGGATGATGCCTTCTTCGTTGGCAGCGCGGGTTGCATGCAGTGCATCGTCAAAACGATCTTTCTTCTCTTTCATTTCAACTTCGCTTGCTGCACCAACATAGATAACAGCAACACCACCAGCCAGTTTGGCCAGGCGCTCCTGCATCTTTTCTTTGTCATAATCCGAGGTAGATGTTTCCATCTGAGCCTTGATCTGGTTTATACGCAGTTCGATGCCCGATTTTTCACCTTTTCCGCTGACAATAATTGTATTGTCCTTATCGATGGTGATCTTATCGGCCTGGCCTAACATTGAGATGTCAGCATCTTCAAGGCGATAACCTTTTTCTTCCGAAATAACCGTGCCACCCGTAAGGATTGCAATGTCTTCGAGTATTTCCTTGCGCCTGTCACCAAAGCCAGGAGCCTTAACGGCAGCAATCTTGAGTGAGCCTCTGATCTTATTGACCACCAATGTTGCAAGTGCTTCGCCTTCAACATCTTCAGCAATAATCATCAATGGTCGACCGGATTGCACTGCTTTTTCGAGGATTGGAAGAAGATCCTTCATGCTTGAGATCTTTTTGTCGTAGATCAGGATGTAAGGATTCTCATATACGGCTTCCATCTTTTCAGTATCCGTAATAAAGTATGGGGAGATATAACCGCGGTCGAACTGCATACCTTCTACAATTTTAATTGTAGTTTCGATGCCTTTGGCTTCTTCAATGGTTATAACACCCTCTTTTTTGGCTTTTTGCATAGCTTCAGCAATCAGCTTGCCTATGGTATGGTCGTTGTTAGCCGAAATAGTAGCAACCTGCTCTATTTTTTCGAAGCTATCACCAACTGCCATGGATTGTTTTTTCAAATCTGCCACAACTGCAGCTACTGCTTTCTCGATACCACGTTTCAGATCCATTGGATTTGCACCAGCAGTAACATTCTTTAAGCCTGTTGTAACAATAGCCTGTGCCAGAACGGTAGCTGTTGTTGTTCCATCACCTGCCACATCGGCCGTTTTGGAAGCTACTTCTTTCACCATCTGGGCACCCATGTTTTCAATAGGGTCTTTGAGGTCTATTTCTTTAGCAACCGTAACACCATCTTTTGTGATGATGGGTGAACCATATGTTTTATCAATGATAACATTGCGGCCTTTTGGTCCCAGTGTCACTTTAACTGCATTCGACAAGGCGTCGACACCTTTTTTAAGTTTGTCGCGAGCCTCCGTATTAAAAATAATGTTCTTTGCCATTTTATTTAAATTTATCGATTAGTATTTAATTGTTTTGCTGAAGAAATTAGATAACTGCCAGTATATCCGATTCGCGCATAATGAGATAATCTTTACCATCTACGGTAATTTCGCTTCCGGAATATTTGCCATATAAAACAAGATCACCCACTTTGACTGTCATAGGCTCATCTTTCTTGCCATTGCCAACAGCAATAACGGTTCCCTTCTGGGGTTTTTCTTTTGCGGTATCAGGAATAATGATTCCGCCAGCCGTTTTTTGTTCGGCGGCAGCAGCCTCAACTAACACCCTGTCAGCTAATGGTTTAATGTTTACTTTTGTCATTTTTTGTGAAATTTATGTTTAACATTATCGATTACAGTTTTTTTTCAATCTTTGATCTGTCATATTTTATGCCAAACGAAGAATCGGCTTGATTCGGGGACAAATTAGCAGCAAAGCAAGGTTATTGCAAAAAAAATGTCAGAATGCGATGACATTCTGACATTAAAAGGAAGGTTTTAAGAATTCTATTTGCCTTTTTGGGGAGGTGCCTGATAATCCTGCACCGGTTGTGTTTTGTTATCGTTGATCTGCTGCCGGAGTTCCGTATCTTTAGCAGTCTTCGTGCTTGTCCCCCGTGGAATGGCAAAAATAGAAACAAGGCTTAACGACATCAGGACAATAGCAAGCGTCCAGGTCATTTTTTCAAGAAAATCGGCGGTTTTACGCACGCCCATGTATTGGTTGGACGAACTGAAGTTCGATGCTAATCCACCACCCTTAGAATTTTGAACCAAAACAACGAGCGCCAATAAAATGCAGGTTATCAGGATCAGCACTGAAATCAAAACATATGCTCCCATTAGATCAACTATTTAATTTTTAATTCTTTATTTGAGACCTCTTCTCAGATTTTCAATTTGGGCTGCAAAGTAACTACTTTTTTCCGGTAAATTCAAACATAAGCGTTCATATATTTTTATAGCTTTCGGTATATCACCTTGTTGAACGAAAATCCGCGCCAATGTCTCACTTACCATGTCATCCTTATCCACAGAACTCAGCTTGGCCATGTCCACAGGGTTAAAGAATTCGCGTTTGGGAGGGCTCAGCCGGGGTTCCTCTCTGATGAAGCGATCGATAAGTGCTGCTTTACTCTCTGAAGGCCTTCTTGGGGCTAAACCTGCGCCTGTGGAAGATGAAAGCTCACGGATATCACTTTTTGCCATCCGGGGTTCAACCTGCTCAGGTTCGCCAGGGATTCCGGCCATGCGCGAGCGGATCATATCAATAAGCCGCGTGCGCTGCACCCCCTCAGGCGACAGATAAACCGGTGATTTGCGAATCTGCTCAGCGTTATCCGCCCCGACTGCTGATTTATTTTCCGCAGCTTCTGCAATAGGGATTGTCTTTGGCGGTGCTGCTGCCGGTTCCGTTTCGGCATCACCAACAGGTGTTGCTGTTGAAATTGTTTTTTCGATCAGCTGCTTCAGAAGTCCGCGGTTACCGGCATAGGCTGCGGCCAGTTTGACCTGGGTTCCAAAGCGCGGATTATCCTGGTTATGAAGGCATTTTGCATATAGCAGCTGAAATGTCTGGCAATATGGATAGGTATGCGTCAATTGTTCGAGTATGCCAGGATCCGCCGCGCCTGTTTGCTCCGGATGACTCATGTATGCTATGATCTGACTTCTTTCCATTGTACAATTATGCCTGGCATTACCAGTTTACAACAGCCTTATTAAATATATCCTGCACCAGTTTTTCGTTAATAAGACCAATCAGGTTATCCTCTACGTCAGAGAAACGTTTATCGCGGCCATAATCTTCGTAGGTACTGAATTTGGTCTCAAAGTTCTGCTTTTCGTCCTTATTATTGGTAAACCGCACATTAACTGTAACGGTAAGCCGGTATAAAGATGCTGTCTGATCGGCCCCTCCTTGAATGGCAACAGGCTGATTAGGATCGAAACCTGTGATTTCGCCTTCAATATTCAGATCGCCACCTTTGTTCACGATCATCAGGTTGGTCTGGGTCGTAAATTTATCACGAAGCGCATCCGAAAACTTCTGACTAAAAGTAGGCGAAACAAATGTGGCATTGTTAGGAAAATAGTTGATTGATACTGTTTTCACACTCGGGGAAATTGATGCTCCTGTAAATGAGTATATCCCGCAGCTATTCAGCAGCAAAAGCGCTGATGTAAAAACAACCAGCACTATGCTGATTTTTAGGATATTAAATCTTTTGATACTTTTCATTCTCTCGCTTTAATCTATGGTTGATGGACCCCATTGAATTGTTGTCAATCAGTCCTATTTGGCATTGTATTCCTTGATTTTACGGTATAAAGTCCGTTCTGATATGCCAAGTTCCTGTGCAGCATTTTTTCTTTTGCCGGCATGCTTTTCGAGTGCACGGCGAATCAGGTCCATTTCCTTCTTTTGCAATGAGAGCGATTCATCCATCACTTCACTTGGATAAAAAGGCTCATCAGGCGGGGAATCCGGTTTATCGCGCACAGTCATCTGCGCATTGGGCGGAGGCGACTGGGAATAACTGTCATATAGCTTGTCGATAATATGGGCGTTATCCTTATGCAATTGCGGTGGTAAATCTTCATTCTGCAGAATATCACCCACAAGTTTTTTCAGGTCGTTGATGTCCTTTTTCATATCGAACAAAACCTTATAGAGCAACTCCCTTTCAGGGAACTCGCTGCTGCCTGCATCTCGCTTATAGAGGATGGGCAGATCACGATCATGGCTATAGGGTATGTAAGTAAGCAGTCGCTGGCCAGTTAGCATGCGGTTCACCTCAATGATAGAAATCTGTTCTGTCACATTTTTCAATTGGCGGATATTACCACTCCAGCGAAAATTCATCAGAACATTTTTGGCGTCGTCCTCGAGTTCCAGCACCGGCATGCGGTATTTCTCTGCAAAGTCAGAAGCGAATTTGCGAAAAAGCAATACGATATCTTCTTTCCTGTCGCGCAGGGAAGGAACGGAAATCGGAACAGTATTGAGCCTGTAATAAAGATCCTGGCGAAATTTGCCACGGTTGATAGCATCCTGCAGGTCGACATTGCTTGCGGCTACTACCCTGACATCTGTTTTAAGCGATTTGGATGAACCAACCTTGAAGAATTCGCCGCTTTCGAGCACACGCAATAGCCGCACCTGTGTGCTCAGGGGTAGCTCTGCCACTTCGTCGAGAAATATTGTTCCGCCGTTAGCCACTTCAAAATACCCTTTCCGGGCTTCATGTGCACCGGTAAATGATCCTTTTTCGTGGCCAAAAAGCTCGGAGTCAATGGTCCCTTCCGGAATAGCGCCACAGTTAACAGCGATGTATGGCCCGTGCTTGCGGGCACTGAGCTGGTGAATGATTTGTGGAAATGATTCTTTACCTACTCCGCTTTCGCCCGTAATAAGCACTGTAATATCGGTGGGTGCAACTTGCCGGGCTATATCAATGGCCCTGTCGAGCAGTCCTGAAGTTCCTATAATGCCAAACCGTTGTTTTATCGATTGTACGTCCATAATTGTCATTGGCAGCCCTTAAAGCAGGCTGCAATATTGCAAAGTTAATTCTTAATCGGGAATCCGGGAAATACTGAGGGTGAATTTTTGTCTGATTTCTGCCATTTTGGCAATTCTTAACACTTGCCAGATAAACCGGCTTACCAAACGCAATAAATATCCAGCAAAAAGACGACCCGCATAAAATGATGGTACGAACAGGTACACATTAATATAGAGAAGGGGCGAGAGGGCGAGGGGCGAAAATATCAGCGCCGGATTACAGCATTGAGTTCATGTTCAAACGCCTCAATCAACCGGTTCATGAATTTATCGATCTCTTTATCGGTAAGTGTCTTATGTTCATCCTGCAGGATGAAACTTACAGCATACGATTTTTTATCTTTCCCGATATTCTCCCCTTCATAAACATCAAACAGGTTTACCTTCCTGAGCAATTGACGGCCATTTGCATACGCCAGTTTTTCAATATCGGCAAAGCGGACATGTTTTTCGATGACCAGGGCAAGGTCGCGCCGGACTTCCGGTAATTTGGAAACATCGTGATACTTCACTGAGCCACCCACAGTTAGGCCTGCCATCATATCCCAATCCATATCAGCATAGAAAACCTGCTGACGAATACCGAACTGCTGCAATAATGCAGGTGCCACTTCGCCAATCGACATCAGCGTCCTCCCGTGATTGGAATAGGATTCACCGTAAGCGAATACCTGTAGTTCCGAATCAGCGATCGTAAACTTATCAATGGAAATGCCCATTTTACGCAGCAACGAAAGCACGTAAGATTTCAGCGCATAATAATCAGTTTTACCCTTTCCGGTATTCCAGTTTTCGGGCTCCATCCGCCCGGTAATGTAAATAACCAGCCGTTTGTTCTCGATGAAGCGTAATGTCACATCCTGGCTTTCGCTATGTGCAGGATTCAGCTTATAGGTAGTTCCTATCTCATAGAACCGCAGATCGGTCTGGCGGTGGTTGATATTGTATACGATGGACTCCAGCCCGCTGAACAGAAGTGTTTGCCGCATGACATCCAGCTCCTTGGAGAGCGGGTTGAGAATTCTGACACTGTGTTCGGGCCTGAAAACTTCTGAATGAGCATAATAAGCTGAGGTCGTGAGTGAATTGGTCACTATTTCGCTGAACCCATTATCGCTGAGATAATTGGATGCCAGCTCGGTGAGCCTTTCGCGATCGGGTTTTGGGCTGTATGAAATCGACGCGTGAAGGTTGCCGGTAAATTCGATATTGTTATAGCCATAGATACGCAGTATCTCTTCCACCACATCCACTTCACGGTATACATCTGCTTTAAATGGCGGGACTGATAAGGATAGTCCGTCGGGACGGCTTTCCGTAATTTCAATCCCCAGGTCGATCAGTATGCTTTTGATCACCACATGGTCTATCTGTTTCCCAATGAGTGCATCAATGCTTCTGAAGGATACTTCAACGGGCTTATTTTGAATAGGTGATGCATACACATCAACAATCTGCGAAGAAATTTTGCCGCCGGCAATTTCCTTAATCAGCAGGGCAGCACGTTTGAGAGCATAAATGGTAATATTCGGGTCGGCTCCGCGCTCGAAGCGGAATGAAGCATCCGTTTTCAGGCCATGATATTTTGCTGTTTTGCGTACCGATGTCGGATCAAAATAGGCACTTTCCAGGAAGATATCTGTTGTAGTAGTTTTTATCCCCGATCCTGCGCCGCCAAAAACACCGGCAATACACATGCCCGCATCGCTGTTGCAAATCATGAGGTCATTGGCAGCCAGTTTTCGTTCCACTTCATCGAGTGTTACAAAAGGAGTTCCTTCGGCCAGCTTTTTCACAATGACTTTCCCTCCTGTTATCTGTTTAGCATCAAAAGCATGCAAGGGTTGTCCGGTTTCGAAGAGGATAAAATTGGTAATGTCCACAATATTATTTATCGGTCTGATGCCGATTGCTTTGAGTAATTCCTTGAGCCAGGAGGGCGATTCCCTAACTGCTATTCCTTTTAATGTAATCCCGGAATAACGCGGACAGGCAATATTATCTTCCACGATTACGTCAATCGATAGCTCCTCGTTATCAACTTTGAATTTGTCAACTGAAGGGATATTGAGACTTAAGCGATGCAAACTTCCCGGCAGGTTATTCAATACCGTAGCCAGATCGCGCGCCACGCCCATATGCGAAGTAGCATCAGAGCGGTTTGCAGTCAGCCCGATCTCGAAAACAACATCTTCGGCCAGTTCAAGATAGTCTTTTACCGTCATTCCAATTGGTGCATCAGCAGGGAGCACCATGATGCCTGAATGGGAATCACCAAGGCCAAGTTCATCTTCTGCACATATCATTCCTTCCGATACTTCGCCCCTGATCTTTGATAGTTTAATCTGAAAAGCTTCTGCTCCAGCATAGAGTGTCGCACCGATTGTTGCAACAGCAACTTTCTGGCCGGCAGCTACGTTTGGTGCACCACATACAATGCTGAGCAGTTCGCCGCCGCCTGTATTTACCTTGGTTAGACTCAGCTTATCAGCATTCGGGTGGCGGATGCAATTCATCACCTCACCAACAACCACTCCGGCAAGCCCGCCTTTTGCCTGTTCGTAAAGATCCACAGCCTCTACTTCAAGGCCACAGCCGGTCAGCAAAACAGATACTTCCTCTGCCGGAAGATCAATATCCAGGTATTTTTTAAGCCAATTGTATGAAATCTTCATTATACGCCAATATTAAAAGGAAGCGCAAAAATAAGGATAAAAAGGCGAATGGAACAGGTCGAAGTGAAAAACGCCTATAATGGCGGATTACTCAACTGATCATCCCCATATTGGTTTTGATCCTGTTCAAATAATTAAGATGAGAAGCCAGGCGATAATTCCCGGGTTTTTCGAGCATCGGGTCATCATCCAGGACAGCTGTAGCCAGTTCGCGTGCTTCACGGATAATTCTTTCATCATGAATGATATCGGCCAGTTTCAGGTCGACAATACCGCTCTGCTGCGTTCCTTCCAGGTCGCCAGGTCCCCTGAGCCTCAGGTCGGTATCGGCTATTTCGAATCCGTCGGAAGTGCGCACCATGGTCTCAATACGCTTGCGGCCATCGGTGGTTAGTTTGTAACTGGTAATAAGCAGGCAATGTGAAGCATCAGCTCCTCTTCCCACCCTGCCGCGCAGCTGGTGAAGCTGCGATAATCCAAACCGCTCGGCATTCTCGATTACCATGACAGAAGCATTGGGAACATCAACGCCCACTTCGATCACTGTGGTAGCTACCATAATATGTGTTTCTCCGCGAACAAAACGCTGCATCTCCGCTTCCTTTTCATTTGCTTTCATCTGCCCGTGCACCATGCTCACTGCATAGCGGGGAGCAGGAAATTCGATTTCAATTGTTCTGAAACCTTCCTCCAGATCCTTCAGATCGAGTTTTTCTGATTCCTTGATCAACGGATATACCACAAATATTTGCCTTCCTTCTGCTATCTGCCTTTTCATAAACCCAAAAACCTTCGGAATATCCTTGTCGAAGAAGTGGTATGTCTTTACCGGCTTGCGTCCCGGAGGCAATTCATCTATGACGGAATAATCCAGGTCGCCATACAATGTCATGGCAAGTGTGCGCGGAATGGGTGTGGCTGTCATTACGAGAATATGAGGCAGGACAGTGCTTTTGGACCACATCCTGGCTCTTTGTTCGACACCGAAGCGATGCTGTTCATCAATGATGACCATTCCAAGTTTACTGAATATTACGGTATCCTCAATGAGGGCATGTGTTCCGATGAGAATGTGTAAGTCACCGGCTGACAGGTTTTCGTGAAGCAGCTTGCGCTGCACCTTGCGGGTACTGCCGGTGAGCAGATCTATCGTTACCGGCATGCCGCTGAGCATTCTGGTGATCGTAGCAAAATGCTGGTTAGCCAGTATCTCGGTTGGAGCCATCAGGCAGGCCTGATAACCGTTATCCAGTGCGATAAGCATACTCATCAGTGCCACGAGTGTTTTTCCGCTGCCTACATCACCCTGTAACAAACGGTTCATCTGATGCCCCGACCCAAGGTCGGCCCTTATTTCACGCAATACTTTCTTCTGCGCACCGGTAAGTTCAAAGGGTAAATATTTGTGGTAAAATGAATTGAAGAGTTCGCCGATTACAGGAAATCTGAGCCCCTGAAGCTTTTGCATGCGTATTATCTTGAGCTTCAGCAGCCGCAACTGGATAAAAAACAGTTCCTCAAATTTGATGCGTTGTACAGCTTTTGCAAGTGCCGCGGGATGAAGCGGAAAGTGTATGTTGGTAAGCGCTTCTTCGCTCCCTGCCAGGTTTTTTGCCTGCAAAATTTCATCAGGCAGCGTTTCGGATAACCTGCCTTTTGCCGATGTCAAAAGCATGTGTATCAGCTTTCCTATAGCACGGCTGTTGAGCCCCTGCGCCTTCAACTTCTCGGTAGTGTTGTAAAATGGCTGAAGCGTATCCGCAGCCTGTGTTGAATGCATAGCCCAGGTTTCAACTTCAGGATGCGAGATATTATAGCGTCCGTTAAAGAGTGATGGTTTACCGAAAACCACATATTCCTCATCGGCATTAAACTTATCTTTCACCCACTTTATCCCCTGGAACCAGATCAGTTCAATGCTTCCGCTTGCATCGCGGAAAGTAGCTGACAAGCGGGTGGCATGACCTGTTCCAAGCAGCTGGACACCAGTGATCTTTCCGCGCAACTGCACCCAGGCGGATTCATCATTTATCTGGCTTACGGTATAAAAACGGCTGCGGTCCACATAACGGAAAGGATAGTAAGTAATGAGGTCGGCAAAAGTGCTTATGTTAAGCTCACGCGATAGTAACTCGGCTTTTCTAGGCCCGACTCCTTTCAGAAATTCGACTTTGGTTTCTAGAAATTGATGCGACATTGCTGGATTTGGTGGCCGATACAAACTTACATAAAAACAACGTTTACAAAGAGATTACCTTAATTCAGTCTCAGCGGAAACGCAAAGCAGCATTTTGCTGCACAAAAAAAAGCCCGGCCGCATGACGCGACAGGGCTTTCTAAGTCATTTTCTCAGTTTAATATTCCCAAAGATTCTGTTCGAAATTGAAAAGTTCGTTCTTTATGCGTTCTGATTCCAGCAAGGCATCAAGACCTGTTGCGTATTCATCAATTTTACGGTCATACACGTTTTCTTCTTTGTATATATAACTGTCAAACAGTCGTTTCCAGAAAAGATCGTCATACGTCATTTTTTGTGCAGTATTCTGACGGTTGAATACTTCGGCTTTGGCAAGTAATGGCCTGGCTTCCGCAAAGTTAACCCAGAACAATTGCTGATATCCTCTGAATTCACCTGTCTTGGGATCAACGTTATCCTTTACGGGCCCGATGCCAATGATGCGAATTTCAGTAACTGAACGCTGCTTGTCAAAAAATATATCTTCCTTTATCCTCAAACGCTTAACATCTGTAGGTTCAAACTTAACTGCCATGACCGTATCGTAATAATCATAGGGAGCATAGGAACGTTGGAGGGAAACGGTGTCGGTGCGCTCCAGGCGTTTCATCAATTCATCCTTTGTAAGGGGAATAATAAATTCATCTGTACTGGAAGATGCATCATAGGCCGTTATGGTCCCTTCTTTAATGCCGTCCATCAAAACTGTCATAAAGCTGCGCCAGTTGTTATGCGGAATTTCAGGATAGTAGAAAGCCTGGTTCATTTTTTCGCGCATCTCAATCACACGCCAGATGCGTTTGGACCACATAATATCCGCTTCACGGATATAAGGATAGGTTATAGGTTTTCTTTCCAATATGTTGTTCTTAACATACACGCCATCCAGCGGAGGGCTATCCAGCACCTGCTGAGCATTGGCCATCAGGGCCAGGAGGACAAAAACAGGAAGTAAGAAAATAATTTTTTTCATAAGTACTTATTTGTTATTTCACAGGTCACAAGGAACAGCCATTTGATCATGTTTGGCTGGTTCGAAATCAATTACACTATGCTATTTATTATTTGATGATATTCAGGTTCAGCAATATATATTTATAGTTATTGAATGATTAGGCTGATGGTACCTAATTTTCGTGAACCGTCAGGCATCTTGCAATAGATATCTTCGAGCCAGATACGACCACCACGCTTGGCATTACCAATAATCTTCTTCATTTCTTCGCTCAGCCTGTTGCCTTTGCCCTCCAGTTGTATAATATCACTTCCGCGCATCGAAACAAATGAATAAGAGGTGATGACAGGACTCAGGTCAAATTCAAAATCCTGGGGCATCCGTGGGATAATGGCACCTGAAGCAATCAATAAGTTTTTAGCTACGTTTCCACCTTCAGTATTTGCGATATAAGGCTTGGGATCGGGTACACGTTTAACCCTGAATTCCATGGTTCCCATTGATTTTACACGGTCCCCCATCCTGGCTTCCACAGATATGATGCTTTTTCCGGGCTGATTTGACCTTACCATCCATCCTTTCCCGCTTCTGCTGATAGTTGAACCTGATGTAATCTTTGGTAAGAGGTTGGCATCAGCCACTCCCCCGGCCGATATGGAGACAGGATTATCAACCCCAATGTAGAATACATTCATCTTGGTAGCTGAGATGGTTAGTGTCGGAGGTGCAACAATGTAATCACTCTTAAAAGGATATGACATTATATCACCGTTTGGTGCAGCTATCTTAATGGTCCCTTCATAGACTTTTGGGCCTTCCGAGCTTGCCGGCACCTTGTATTGCGCCACCCCTTCCTTTCCTTCTATAGAACGACCGCCAATCATAACTTCAGGGTTTTGCTTGGTATCATATGCTGCAACGAATATTTCGGCTTCATAATTTTCACCTAAGAAAACGTACTGACTTTTAGGAACGACCTTGGCAGCGATTTTATCAAACTTGAAGTCTTCGGCACTAACCGATGCATACAGGTGCGAGATCACGTCGAGTTCGGCACTTTGCACTTCGGCAATGAGTTTATTCAGGATCGTGACATCTGCGGCAAGAATGGTTACATAAAAGTTATGCATTTCCCAGTTTTGCTTCATGCCACTGGCATCATAGAAAGGACCGTCTGTATCGAGGCCCAGTTTGATCACGTTGCGCGATTGCGGATCGATAAGTTTCAGCATTCCAACCTTATACTCATTGATCTTTTCCTTTAGTTCGCGGGCTTTTCCGGCCGAGCCATCCTGCGAATTCCCGATAAAATAATTGGTTGGCTGATCATATTTATCCTTGGTTTCTACCAGCCGCAGGGGAATTTTACTTGCCTGCTCATAACTGATACCATCAGATTTTGAGATTACGGTGTATTTTACATTATTAATATACTTTTTCAAATCCTCGGACAGCGTGGCGGCTTTCTTGGCGCTTTCCCAGTAAGGCCCAACCTTGGACTTATTGAGATTATACTGCATTTCAAATTTTGAATATGTGGCATCAATCTTTTTTGCAAAGGTCTGATTTGTCGATTCCATGCTTTCGTTTACAATAATGAAAGCCTGGAGAATTTCGACAGAAACATTAAGGGCCAGCAAAGCCGTTAACACCAGGTACATCATTGCAATCATTTTCTGCCGAGGCGTTTCCTTATATCCAGCCATAATGGTATTAAATTATTTAAGTTAATGGATTAGAATAAGGTTATTTAAGGTTGACGTTCATGGCAGTGAGCATATTCCCATAAACGTTGTTCAGTGCGGCAACGCGTTTGGTAAGGCTGTCGATTTCTTCCTTGTATTTTGTCATGTTTGTTGAGGAATCATTCAGATTATTCACAAACTGATCCACCGTGCTGCGCATCTTCGATGAGGATTCAATCTGTTCCTTTGAACCTTTTAGCTGCAGTTCGTAAACTGTATTGAGTGCTGCAAGGTTAGCCGAAATCTTCTGCAGATGTTCGTTGTATGATTTGACATCAACAGTTGAAAAATTAAGCATCTCCGCCGATTTAGCCAGAATTTCAGCCGATTTGTTATAATTGAGTGCGAGCTTGTTGGCCGACTCAGTTGCTGTTCTCATGCTTCCGGTAAGTTCTTCGGTAGAAGCCATTTCGCTGCGGATGGACGTTGTAACTTCGTTATATACATTGGCGAGGTTTGTTACTGATCCGGAAGCACTTTTGAGATTGGTGGAGAATTCCTTCGCTACATTTACATCCTGGTCTAATGTTTCAGCAGTACGGATATAGGATGCTGAAAGATCCGTCACTGATTTTGAAGCAGCCTTCACATTTTTTACAAACTCATCATTTGCCACTGCAGCATTGGTTACTTCCGACATCTTGGAAGTATTTTCACTCATTTTCCGCAGTCCATCCCCCAGGCTCTGGATCAGTTCCGGACCAATTTTTGCACTGGAGAGCATATCATCCAGTTGTTGTGTAACAGATGCTGAATCGGAAGGTCTGGCGCGATGATCGGGTTTATCCAGCCCTCCAAGTACAGGATATACGAGACTCCAGTCAGGATCAACATGAGGCGGCTCGAAAGCTGAAAAGAAAAATATGACGGCTTCCGTTGCCAGACCTACAATAAGAAATCCGTTAGCACCCCAGTAATGGTTAATTTTAAACAAGGCTCCTATGATAACCACAGAGGCACCAATGCCATAAAGCTTGGCCATGAAATTTTTATAACCTTTACTTCTTACTAAATCTGATAGGGCCATGATGTATGTATTTTTTTAAAGTTCTTTAATGCAAAAGTTGTGATGAATAATGATCGAAAAAGCACAAGAAAATAATGATTCTTATGATTATTTGTGTAAGTTGCTAATTGTAGATTTTAGATGCACGTGCCGGGTTGTCATCCTTCTGACGTCCAAGGTAATTCTGAACACACCTGAATCCAATATAGCACTTGCTGGAGTCCTGGAATTCATATGCACGTGAAGCCACCTGCAGGTAATAGGCAACATCTTTCCATGATCCGCCTCTCACCACTTTACGTTTCAATGCCGGTGCATCTGTGTCCTTGGCATTGTATATATAACTGGGATTCATGTCCCAGGTAAAATTATAGGAAGATTCATCAAAGGCATCGTTGGTCCACTCAGAAACGTTGCCCGCCATATCATATAAACCAAAGTCATTGGGTGGGTAATGGCCAACAATTACTGTTGTAGCGCCACCATCGTCGATATAATTCCCTCTTAAGGGTTTAAAGTTGGCCAGGAAACAGCCTTTATCGTTGCGGGTATAAGGACCTCCCCATGGATAAGGGCTAAAGGTATTTCCTCCTCTGGCTGCCCATTCCCATTCAGCTTCTGTAGGCAAGCGGAATTCATTTGCGATGGCATCACCTTTTGATCTCAGATGGGATTCCAGAAAACGTGACCGCCAGATGCAGAAGGCAGTAGCCTGTTTCCAGTTTACACCAACAACAGGATAATTGTCGTAAGCCGGGTGCCAGAAGTATCGCTCTGTCATCGGATCATTGAAACTGTATGCATAATCATGAAGCCAGCTCAATGTATCGGGATACACATTAATCACTTCCTTGCGGATGTAAACTGATCTGTCTTTCATACCCTGAGGCCGGTTGGCCAAACCAGCGTTTTTGCTGTCGCCCGGTGTGGTGTAATCTTTTGCGGCTGCGGCCCGAAGATCTACTGTATAGTATTCGTAAAAAAGTTTACGTGTATCAATTTCTTTACGTCTGAAAAAGCGTTCGTTCTCAGGAAGGTACATCTCCTCCAGGGCATCGCGGTTTTCTTCTTTTCTCCAGTCAAGCTTGGATTGCCAGTTCAAAAAAGGAGGATCAAATGTCTCGCCCGTTTTTTTATTTTCCGAGATAA
This sequence comes from Bacteroidales bacterium, assembly GCA_038246075.1. Taxonomy (GTDB): domain Bacteria; phylum Bacteroidota; class Bacteroidia; order Bacteroidales; family DASVHX01; genus DASVHX01. The sequence continues at coordinate 29,511 of JBBRRV010000001.1, read as the reverse complement.
GGAAATCTTCCGGGGTAACCTCACCTAACAGACGACGTGCAATAGAATCCCTGACCCAATAGACGAACTGCCTGTACTCATTGTTGGTTATTTCAGTTTCATCCATATAGAATGCTGCGAGTGTAACCGTACGAGGATCGTTAATATGGGCATAAGGAACATCCTGATCACCCACACCCATCGTATAACTTCCCAGGGGCACATAAGCCATCCCGTAAGGATCAGGCTGATAGAATTTTTTTCTCCCCTGAACCCCCGTAAGTTCACCACTACCGGTATTCTTGCAGCTGCTCAGAATGATAGCCAGTAAAAAAATAAAAAGCAGTTTCTTCATAATAATGAATCCTGATTATTAGTGCAAATAACGATTTTGAAAATATTTTAATATAAAATCATAAACTTTTACAGGTAAAAATAATAAAATAGTGGAAAATACATAGGCTTTTTATAAAAATCTGGTATTTCGATAGCTGGACCTGGATTTTTCACGTTCAAGTTTGAAGCAATATTTAATCATTATTTCATGACTTCCGGATGAACCAAGTCTTGAAGTAGGCACATCATATGCGTACCCTACATTCACATCTTTTATTGTCATACCCAGCATTATACCAATTGCATCACTGAACCGATATGTAACGCCTCCCCACACTTTATTATTGTATTTAACCAAACCATTTATATCATACTGTGCATTGACCCCATCCGTCTTAATAAATACCGACGGTGTAAATACATAAGCCGGATTGAATGGAAAAGTAAGGTCATAACCTGCTGTCCCGTAAAAGTGTCGCTTGAGCGTAAATTTACCTGCTCCGGCAGCACCTCCCAGATCACTGCTACTTTGCAGTAACTGTAAAGCCGAAAATCCAACATAATAACCTGGCATTTGCAGAAAGGCGCCAACTCCAAGATCGGTCATAATTACTCCTTTTGAACTCTGTCCGGTCAGAACCGGGTCACTTTCATCTACCTTAATAAATTTGCTGAAATCAAGTGACTTATTTAGTAAATCCATATTAAGCCCTAAACCCAGTATTCCTTCACCCACGGGTCGATGATATGCATAACCTAAACGTATGGTAACATCTTTAAAAAATCCGTATTGATCCTGCACTATACTTAATCCTAATCCTCCATGAAGTATTTTCACCGGAGATTCAACCGAAACCAGGTATGTCTGCGGGGCAACTTTATTTCCTTCTGCATCTTTAAACCCTACCCATTGCTGACGAATTAAACCAGTGGCGCATATTGCATTATTAATACCTATGTATCCAGGATTGGTATATGATCTGTTGAACATATTCTGGGTAAACTGAGGTTGCTGCTGAGCAAGAACCATTGTTCCCGTGCAGATCATTAATTGCAATAAAGCAACACTCCTGATTAATGACTTCATACCCTTGTGGTTGTAAACGCAATTGATATGTCTAATTCCGATGGCTAAAATAGTAATAAAACATTTATGATGAAAGGCTCATTCTATATATTACAGAACAAGAATTCAGCACGATGATCTTACCTAAAAAGTAGCCTGTCTGAATTATTCTGAATTATTTTTCGAATTTATCCTTAAAATCCGGAAAAGCTTCAAATACAGTTTTTTCAGACATTTTGACACTGCGCTTTTTGCACATTTTTTTAATTATCACCCCTGTAAAAGCCTTGATTCTGCAATTATAGTTACTTGTTTATGTATAAAAGATCAAAAAGTCATATTACTTTTTCAAATTTAGGTAATGAATTTAAACAGTGCCACTACAAATATACTGCTTGATCCACTCCTTTTTGCTATTTTTCTCTGTCTAAACCCATCTTCATGAAACTATCCCGTTACACATTTGCCTTTGCGACATTACTGGCTTTCATATTGTCAGTGAGCTATTCCTGCAGCAAATTTGATAAAGCAACTGACAAGAGCGTCAAGGTGGCAGAAGTGCCAACATCAGGAAAACCTTCCATGGTGCCTGTTATCGAAAAAACCCAATTACAGACACTCAACGAATTCAATCCTTCCTCAGCCGCCAGTGGAATCAGGTACAAAAGTACTGACGAGGTGTATGGAAGTTCGAGTGAAAGATCCTACGCTTATAATGAATGTAACAATTCAAAAATATCCTACTTTATCTATGGTGGTAATTCAGAAGAGAAGACCAGTGGTCGCTGGTTCTGCCGTAAGATATTAAAATGGGATGCATCTTCACACGCCTGGAAAACATTTTTTGACGACGGAATTCAATATTTCTCTCATGTTTCCGATGATGTTACCCTTCAGAAAGGGTCATGGTACTATACGCTTCAATGGGTCTGGGATCCTGTTGCAAAAACATGGATAAAATTTAATGCTGACCTCCTTGTCCAGGTCTGATCACTACTAAAGTCAAAATGGGTAAATAACCATTAACGAATGATATAAAAAGGATTGCCAAACGGCGATCCTTTTCTATTTTGAGCAATTGGCTATCAATATCATCTGTATTAATTTTGCTTTTCTGAAAGCAGGGTGATGGGCTATCGGTATATTCTGTCTAATTTTGCCCCTGTTTCCAGCAATTCACCTCAACAGTTTTTTACATGGCATTTATTCAGACAGAGAAAGTATTTTCACGCAAGTGGTTCATTAATTACAGTCTCATCATCATCGGTTCGTTTATTCTTGCAGCCGGTTTTGTTTTTTTTATAACACCATACCGAATAGTGCCCGGAGGCGTTTATGGTATTTCAATTGTTATTCACTACATGACCAAAGGGCTGTTTTCCTTTGCTCCCGAAGGATTTCCAATTGGATTAATGGGGCTTATCCTGAATATTCCGCTTACCATTATCGGTATTAAGGTCTTAGGTCCACGTTTTGGCGTAAAGACGATCGTCGGATTTGTGCTCACTTCTGTATTCATGGATGGCATTACATACTTCTGGGGTGAAGCCCCTCTGGTAGCGCATGATGCATTGCTTTCCTCTATCTTTGGCGGCGTTTTGATAGGTTTCGGGCTTGGGCTTATTTTTAAATCCAAGGCTACTTCCGGCGGCTCGGATATCGTGGCTATGATCATTGCCAAATATACGCGATTGCCACTGGGCCAGTTGATGATATATGTGGACTCAGTAATTGTCCTCCTGGGACTTGTTGTGTTTGCAGATTGGAAAATCCCTTTATATTCATGGATTGTAATTTTTATAACCGGGAAAGTCATTGATGTAGTGCTCGAGGGAATAACCTACGATAAAACATTATTCATCATTTCCGATAAATATACCGAGATACGCGATAAGATCATCAACGACCTGCACCGCGGGGGCACATATATTCATGGCAAGGGCATGTATAACGGCTCAGATAAAACAGTTATTTTTACGGTCGTGAGCCGCCGTGAACTGGCTATTCTGGAAGAATACATTCATCAGATCGATGCAGATGCTTTTGTTACCGTAGTTAACGCCAACGAAATCCTAGGCGAAGGGTTCAAATCATTATACGATAAAGTTTCTGAATAAAAATTAGCTGTTGATACCTTCCTGGGACTGACCGGAAAGTTACTTTCAGAAATAATCAACATAAGGCCAGCCTTTCGCTGCCGGACTATCGGGGTTATTACCTTAATTTCTCATTGATGGCATTGCTGCAATACGAAAAACCTTTCTCGGCACGATGGCTAAAGTCATATGCCCTTATCCTTGTTGGCACACTGGCCGTTGCTGCCGGTTATGTATTTTTTATTACACCTTATAAAATTGTTCCGGGTGGCGTATATGGCCTCGCCATAGTGCTACATTATATGCTTGGCCTGCCGGTGGGGATTACCGCACTTGCCTTTAACATACCACTCACCATTATCGGAACCAAAATTCTGGGGCCCAGGTTCGGCATCAAGACCATCGTCAGCTTCGTGCTGACATCCTTTTTTGTGGAGTTACTCACCTTTATGCATGGCGAAAGTCCCCTGGTGCCAAATGATGCACTTGTTTCAAGCATTTTTGGCGGAGTGATCATCGGGGCCGGGGTTGGTTTGATCTTCAAAGCAAAAGCCACCAGCGGAGGTTCGGACGTGATTGCCATGATCATTGCTAAATACACCAGGACGCCTGTTGCCTATACCTTAATGTTCGTAGATTCCATGATCGTGCTTACCGGATTTATTGCTTTCGGCGATTGGCGTATTCCGCTCTATTCCTGGATAACCATCTTCGTCATGGGTAAAGTGATCGATGCCGTCCTCACGGGCGTATCCTACGATAAAACCCTTTTCATTATCTCAGACAAATCCGCGGAAATACGCACGATGGTGCTGAACGATATTCACCGCGGAGGAACAATCCTGGAGGGTGTTGGGATGTATAATGGCACCGACAAGAAAATAATTTTCACGGTAGTAAACCGCAGGGAAGTCGTTATGCTGGAGGAAATGATCAACCGGATAGATCCACATGCATTCCTCACCGTCTTTGATGCGAATGAAATTCTTGGAAAAGGGTTTAAATCGCTGAGTGAAAAGATTGAAGACTAAGTGCCTAGAGTGCGCTAGAGTGCCTAGAGTGCCTGGAGTGCGCTAGAGTGCTTGGAGTTGGCCTCATTATAGGGCCTCTGGTATTTCTGCGTTCCGTAAATTTCACACCGCCACCTCGTGCTGTCGTGTATCTCATCGCCCCCTCGCTCCCTCGCACAGTCGTGCAGTCGTACAGTCGTGCAGTCGTACATTCGAGCAGCCGTTCTCCTTTCCCCTATTGCCTATTGCCTATTGCCTCTTCTTAATGCCTGAAAAGCTTGACGATATCATTCCCATTGGCAAAAACGAGCAGTGATAACAATAATACCATTCCAACAATCTGTGCATACTCAAGGAACTTGTCACTGGGTTTGCGGCGTGTTATGATCTCATAGAACAGGAACATCACATGTCCACCGTCGAGCGCCGGTATCGGAAGTACATTCAGGATAGCCAGCATAATGGATAAAAAGGCTGTTAATTTCCAAAAAGCTTCCCAATGCCATTCACCGGGAAAAATCTTCGCAATCGTGATGAATCCGCCAACAGATTCGTATGCCTTCACCTTTGGCGAAAACAATAGCTTAAGTGATTTGAGGTAATCGCCCACACCCGTGTAGGCTTTTGCTGCTCCCGCAGGAATGGCTTCCAAAAGCGTATATTGTCTTTCGCTTACCTTAAAAAAAGCAGCCAGGTCACCTTTTGCTGCGACACCGATCATCCCTTCAGCAGTGAGTGTCACCGGCATATTTAATGTGTCGTTTTTACGGAGCACGGTTACATCAACTTTCTGTCCTTTTTTTTGGGTGACCGCTGCCTTAAACTGATCAAAGTACAAGGTAGGCTGCCCGTTAAGGCCTATGATGCGGTCGCCGTCCTGAATACCTGCAGCCTTGGCTGGGGAATCTTTCGTAAACCCATCAACAATAAAAGGAACGCGTATATTGATAAAGTCAGGCGTTTTTTGCTTCAGCATCTTGCTGATGAAGCCTTCCGGGATTTTAACCTCAGTAGGAACACCTTCACGTTCAACCTGTATGGTTTTGGCATCGTCCAGGATGATTTTACCGGGAATTTTAAGAAAGTCCTCAACTTTATCGCCATCAACGGAAAGAATCTTATCTCCATTGCGCAGACCCATTTCAGCTCCCAGGGTATCGACAGTTATTCCGTATTTCAATGATGCCGTAGGAAGATATTGTTCGCCCCAGGTAAAGAGCATCAGGATATAAATGGCTATGGCCAGCAGGATATTAACCGTGACACCACCCAGCATGATAATGAGCCGTTGCCACGCCGGTTTTGATCGGAACTCCCATGGTTGCGGTGGCAGTTTCATAGCCTCCTTATCCATTGATTCATCAATCATTCCCGAAATTTTGACATAACCTCCTAACGGCAGCCAGCCAACCCCATATTCCGTATCACCTTTTTTAAATTTGAACAGTGAAAACCAGGGATCGAAAAAGAGATAGAATTTCTCCACACGGGCACCGAAAATCTTGGATGCAATAAAATGACCGAATTCGTGGAAAATCACGAGTATCGAGAGACTAAGAATAAGTTGCGCTATTTTAATCAGTACTTCCATAAAAATATTTATCGGGGTAATTTATGATTGATTTAAAACCTGATTGAAGCATCAGGCCAAGCGATTGATGATTTCCTCTGCCCTTTTGCGGGTTTCTATATCAGTCTGCACATAATCGTCATATACAGGTGAAGCAATAAAACTAACATGCTGCATACACTGATCAATGACATCTGTCATCTGCATGAATCCAACCTTGTCCTTCAGAAAGGCATGCACTGCAATTTCGTCGGCGGCATTGAGTATACAAGGCATGTTGCCACCTTTATCAAGCGCTTCATACGCGAGTGCAAGATTACGAAATATTTTACTATCAGGCTTACTGAAAGTGAGTTCAGGAAAATCGGCAAAGTTGAGTCGTGGAAAATTGGAAGCCAGGCGCTCGGGGTAGCCCAGTGCATATTGTATGGGTAGCCGCATATCAGGCAGCCCCATCTGTGCTTTGATGGAGCCATCGGCAAACTGTACCATGGAGTGAATAATGCTTTGAGGGTGAACAACCACTTCAATTTGTGCCGGCGCAACATTAAAAAGCCAACGGGCCTCAATAACTTCAAGGCCTTTGTTCATCAGTGTTGCCGAATCGATGGTTACTTTGCATCCCATGTTCCAGTTAGGATGCTTTAATGCCTGTTCCTTCGTCACCCGGGCCATGAATTCGCGGTCTTTCCCATGAAAAGGGCCACCGGATGCCGTGAGCAGAATCTTCTCAATAGGGTTATGAAACTCACCTGCCAGACATTGAAAAATGGCTGAATGTTCTGAATCGACAGGGAAAATATTCACTGCCCTTTTCCTGGCCAGCGCAGTTACAATTTCACCGGCTACAACAAAAGTTTCCTTGTTCGCGATAGCAATGGGTTTTCCGGCTTCGATGGCACGCAGCGTTGGCAGGAGTGCCGCAAAGCCAACCAGGGCTACAAGCACCATATCAATGGTTTCCATCTCAACGATCTGGAGCAAAGCTTCGCGGCCGGCATAAACTTTAATATCGAAGGAGGCCAGTGCCTCGTTCACTTCGTGGTAGAGGGTTTCATCTCCGATTACCACTGAATTTGGCCGAAACTCGATAGCCTGGCGGATCAGCGCAGCGGAGCTGGATTGAGCTGTCAGAACTTCTACCTCAAAATGTTCGGATTGTTGCCTGATAACTTCTAATGCCTGGGTGCCGATGGAACCCGTTGATCCCAGTATAGCAATGCGTCTTTTCAAATGAAGCGTAGTTTAAAACTGTTAAAATGACATATAATCAATGGGATTTACCGGGTTGCCATTGATCCAGAGTTCGAGATGCAGATGCGGGCCGGTGGAGAGTTCGCCTGATTCACCTATAATGGCTATGGCTTCGCCTGCTCTCACAAAATTTCCTTCCTTTTTGAGCAATACTGAATTGTGTTTATATACCGAAATGATATCACCGGCATGTTGAATGGCAATCACATAGCCTGTTTCCACCGTCCACCCGTTAAATATAACGGTGCCGTCCTGCACGGATTTGATGGCTTCATTGCGTTTGGCAACAACATCAATGCCATAGTGCTCCTGAGCAGGATCAAACTTGCTGGTGAGGATACCCTTGATAGGGGTAAAAAAATACAGGTTTGCAGCACCCGCCTTTGGTTTTTTATCAACGCGGTCGTCTACAAATAAATTGTATTTGTTCTGGTTTTCGTAATCAGAGCGCAGCAGGGAATCTGCTTCCGAGCGTTTGTCGGTAATGGCCTGGTAATTCTTCTTCTTTTTGACAGTGTCCTGCGCAGTCTTAGGCGCTTCAGCTATTGTTTTTCCCCCGAAAATGGTTTGCAGGTTTTTAATGTACTTGTCCTTGCTGGCAAAGGCATTTTCGATTGAATCAGCCTTTAGTTGAAGCTCATAGATATTGCGTTGCAGGTGCACATCAGTATAACCGGGAATATATTCGCGTAAAGGCGTGAAGGCAATGATATAGGTTGTAATGAAAACAATAAGGATGGAGAGTACACCTAAAACTACAAAAACATTCAAACGCGACAATCTGAGTGAAAATCTTTCTTCAAAGGTGTCTTCATTCAGAATGACCAGCCTGTATTTATCCCTGAGCCGTTCCAGAAACTGCTGCCTTATTTTTTTACCTTCTTGTTTAAATCCGCTCATGTGTCATTTGGTGGTGGGATCAGAAAGTGCAAATATCGCAATTATTTGCCTGACCAGCCAAAGGTTTATTCAAACCAAGGCCGCAAGTCCTGCTGCGATTGGTTATGGCGCATGTTAATTATATAAGGCCGCATATGCTGTCGGCCCACAAAAGCATTCCGCTGCTTCCGGAAAATCCTCCGATAGCTGCCGAACGTCGTATTTATTTTCATGCTTTTTGAAAGAAACGGTGAATCAGTTGCGATTAACAAGGTTCTTTTTGCATTTGTCCTGAGAAGATTGGGAAAAATAAAATATTTTTGCATATAATGAGTTAATGAGGGTACATGACCCGGTATAATTTCAAATTCCAAAAATGTTGATGGGTAAACTTTCTATCAGGGTCATACAGGGTGCTGCTGTCGCGCTTTTGATAGCAACAACCGTGGCATGTTCTACAAAAAAAAACACCTTCATTCGCCGGGCATATCACAACCTGTCGGCACACTACAATACATACTGGAATGGTAATGAAAGCCTGAAGGATGGGATTGCTGATCTGGGAAAAAATGTTCAGGATAACTACACCCGTGTGCTGCCGGTGGCCAATTACGGAACTGAATCCGACGCCGCTAGGTTGAATGCAGCCATGGAAAGGGCCATTGCAAAAGCCTCCATTGTTATCCAGCGGCATTCCATGGTTTTCGGGAAAAGGGAACGCGTTAAATGGATTGACGACAGCTATATGCTTATCGGCAAAGCCTATTTCTATAAGCACGACTATACTGCTGCAAAACGCACATTTGATTTTGTAATGCGGCAATACAATTACAATCCAATCCAGTATGATGCCATGCTTTGGCAGGCACGCACCCTGCTGCAGCAGAAAAAATACAGCGACGCCGGGTCGGTGCTTGATTTATTGCAAAGTAAAATTGAAACGGAAAAGGTTCCCTTCAATGTAAAAAGAGATATATCGCTTGTTTATGCCGATTATTTTATCCTGCAAAAAAACTATGCTCCTGCCAAAGAATACCTTATCCAAGGCATTACACAGAACAAAAGCAAAAAAGTACAGGCACGTTTATATTTTATCCTTGGTCAGATTGCCGATCAGGAGAAAAATCTGTCCAACGCTACCGAATATTATTCAAAGGTCATTAAATCCTCACCATCATACGAACTGGCTTTCAATGCCAGAATCAACCTGGCAAATTCCTTTGATATACGTGCAGGCGATAAGCGCAGCATTGAAAAAGGATTGGTTAAAATGGCGAAGGAATTCAAAAACAAGGATTTCCTCGATCAGATCTATTATGCGCTGGCTCAGCTGGCTTTTAAGGAAAACAACGACACCCTCGGCATCCGTTATTTGCGTTTATCTGTTGCGGCAAGCGTGAAGAACGATTTTCAAAAAACCACATCCGCACTAAAGCTCGCAGATATTTATTACGGACATCAGCATTACAGGCTGGCACAGGCATATTATGACAGTACGATGCAATTTCTTCCAAAGGACTATCCTAATTACGGGGCACTTACCTTAAAAACTGCGACCCTTACATCACTTGTAAAAAACCTTGTGATCGTGCAAACAGAGGATAGCCTTCAGAGACTTGCTTTACTGCCTGCCGCTGACCTCGCAAAAGTAATAGATATGATGATTGAAGATTTTAAAAAGGCTGAACAGCTTAAAGCAGACAAGGAAGCGCTTGATCGTCCTGTCGGTGACATGGGCGGAAATTATCGGACAACCATGGAGAATGCACCTTCTTCAGGTGGTGGCGGATGGTATTTTTACAATACATCGGCGATGAGTTTTGGATATACCGAATTTTTGAAAAAATGGGGCAGGCGAAAACTGGAGGATAACTGGAGGCTAAGCAACAAGCGCCCGGTATATGCCGATGAAACCCTTGCGGAAACAGAAACTTCTGCAAGCACCAAAAGTGATACAGCAAAAACGGTTTCGACCGATATGCGGAGCAGGAAGACATACCTTCAAAATATACCGCTTACTGCAGACATGATGCAGTCGTCAAATGATCGTATCGCTGCTGCCCTTTTTAACCTGGGATTTATTTACCTGGAGGGGCTTGATGATGTGCCAAAATCCATTTCTGCTTTTGAGGACCTGCTGAAAAGGTATCCAAAAGACAAAAATGCGCTTAAAGCCAGCTATCAGCTTTTCCTTACTTACAAGGCTATCCCGGATTCCGTGAAAGCGGAGAAATACAGGATGATGATTGTAAACAACTATCCCGAAAGCGATTATGCCCGCATCATCATCGATCCAAACTATAATATCGAACTGCAGGCTAAAAAGAACCGTATTTATACATTATATTCCGAAACATACCGTGCATACACAAAGGCACAATACAAAACCGTAATCATTTACAGCAATGAAGCCATAGCCACATACAAGGACAAGGATCTGCTTCCTAAATTTGAGTACCTGAGGGCGCTCTCGCTGGGCAAGACCGAAAGCACTGATACAATGCTGATCGCATTGCGCAAACTTGTAAAAGCCTATCCCGGCAGCGAGATTGCACCAATGGCCCAAAGCATATTGTCAACAAGTGTAAGGCCCCAGATGGTAACCAATCAAAAAGCGGAATTTTATCCTGCCAGCGATAGCCTGAACAAGGCTGATTCACTGCTATCGAACATGTACAGTTTCGCACCAAACTCCTCTCATTTCTACGCCATACTGCTGGATAGCAAATCGGCCAATGTCAGTGCCTTAAGCATCAGGATCACGGACTATATCGCCAAGAATTTCAGTGCTGATAATCTTTCGGTTAACACCATAACGCTCGACGAAGAAGGGCAAATGATTACCGTAAGCAGTTTCCGGAACATGACAAAAGCCATGAACTTTTACCAGGCCATCAAGCAAGACACATATGTATTCCCGAAATCCGATGATCCTTCCTCGAAGCAATTCACTATATCAACCGATAATTACCCGGTTTTTTCCCGGGATAAAAATCCGGAAGGATATTTGAAGTTCTTTAAACGGTTTTACCTGAAAGAAAGCGGAAAATAGATACTGCTTTATTCATCGCGATGAACTGTTTGGGGTGAGAATGCAGGCATACAAACTGCAATATATTGAGCCCCACCTGCAAACGGAGTGCTGTATTGAATCCATTCATTTGCTTCTGCCATAATCGCTTGGCCTGCTTTTACAAGATAGTCTGTCTGTCGTGTAGTGACCTTTATGGTTCCTTTAAGCACGAGGGTGTATTCATTAAATTCAGGACATTGCCCGGGCTCCTCCCATCCCTCCTGGCTGGTCATGCGGGCAATACTCACTTCATGCGTCGCACTGTTCATGATTCCGAAAAATTCTTCGATTAGTTTTTCCTTGTTACCAGCTGCCTTTATGATAGCAGGTGTTGAAATAAGTTTAGCCATGTTGTGTATTGATTTAAAATAAAAAAGTTCAGCCTGCTCCGGTCGCAGAAGCTTGCATAAAGATAGCTAAGGTATTTCAATAAATATTTTATTTCGCGCTTAACTTTATTCAGGCAGAAGTGTTTTTAAAGAATCCATTTTAAAATGACCAGGTTGCTTATACATCCAATATTTTTGTAATAAACACCGGAAGTATAGTCATGAACAAACAGAAACATGACAGCAATGCATAAGTGCGACTTAAGAGAAGAAGCAAAGGTCCTGAATCGGTAACGTTCGGCTATCCCGCCAATGACGCTGTGAACAAATTATTTTTAATTCAATGATTTAACCTCATTAAACTTAAAGCCATGAAAAGAACGATCTATCTCTTCACACTGGTTGTGCTGTTTGTTTTCAGAACAGGGGCACAGGAGCCGGCAAAGACTGCCGAATATGTCGTTCCGGCAGCCTACCATTTCGATTATAAAGTGTCATACGAAATAAGCAGGGGAGATCACAATAATTCTAAAAACAAAGGAAAAGAAGAACTAAAAAGTCCTGAAATCACTAATTACTATTTTACAACAAACGGTGAATATATGGGTATGGAACCCCCTCAGAGTGAAAAAGAATCGGAAATGCACTTTATGGTATCCACGAAGGACGGTTTGATGATTACATTTGGCGAAGAATCCGCTTCAGATCATTCAGGTAAAAACCATAAAACGATAACCGTAATGGATATGCGTGGTATGTTAAAAGGTTCCGGAGAGACCATGACGGCAGTTGCCAAAGCACTTGCGAAGAACCTGCCTAAGAAAGACAAGGTTGATACTGAAAAGGAAAAATCTGTTGAACTGGATAATTTTAAAAAGACGGGCAGGACAAAGCAGGTCTTTGGGTATACGGCTGAAGAATATTCGAAGAAATACGATGCCACCGAAGAAGGAAAAGCACATTCGGGTACCATGAGCTACTGGTATGCGAAAGTAGATTTTGACCCGGAAATGATGTTCTCCATGGGTATGGGAAGTCTGGCCAGCCCGCAGTCACAAGCCAAAATGCAGCAATCGCATCCCAACAGCATGATTGGCATGGGTATGACACAAAAAAATTGGCTGCTCGTAGAAATTCATTTTGAGGATAACGGGGGCGACAGCGGATCACCCATGAAAGTTGTAAGCATCGACAAAACCGGGTTTGATAAGCGCACCGAAGGATACTTAATTAAGAATTACAGCGGGATGAGCTTAATGGAAATGATGCAAAAGGAAAGCGAAACAAACAAATAAATTTTGGTTTGATGAACTTTGACTGCTCCCTTTTAAACATCTCTCTTTCATTTCCCTTTGAACCGCTTCGCCCGCTACCTTTCTGTGCCTGGTCTCTGAATTTGGGCAATGCAAGGGCAGAGTAGAGTTGAAGCCCCTCAATTCCGAAATTTACCGAATTCCCAATATCTTAATTTCGCAATTTCGCAATTTCATACTGGCTGGTCCCTGCGCAAATTCGAAGGAATGCCGGAGGGAAGCCGAAGCATCGCCATTTCCCAATGTCATCACCGACTATGACAGCAAGTAATTTAAGATTTAAGATTTTTTTGCAGCTGGCAGATCATGTATTTTTATACAGACTGATCAATAAATGTTATTTTTGCTCCACAACATCAATCACGCTAAAAAATTCTTCCTGCTATGGCCAAGACAATTCTACCGGAAACTGCCCCTTCTATCAACCTTTTGGGAAGCGGCACTGAACTAACGGGCGATATCCGCTCCAATGGTGATATTCGCATCGACGGCATCTTAACCGGTTCGATTAATTCTACAGGCAAGGTGGTTGTGGGTTCTACTGGCCGCGTAGATGGTGAAATTATTTGCCTGAATGCAGATATTTCAGGAGAAGTTTCAGCACAGATAAAGGTCAGTGAGTTGCTCAGCCTCAAATCGACGGCCAGGGTAATTGGCGACATTATAACCAATAAACTTGCTATTGAACCTGGTGCTGTATTCACTGGAGCCTGTAAAATGGAAAGTCAATCTTTAACCGAGGATGCTGAAAATGTCAGAACCAGATTCCAAGTTACCACCGAAGAAACAGCTTGAGTTTTATGCCAGGTACTCTTCGTTGGCCTTGCAGATGCTCGCTATCATTGGGTTAGGTGTATTCGCCGGCGTGAAGCTGGATAAATGGCTGCATCTCGGATTCCCGGTGTTCACACTTGTTTTGTCGGTACTTTCGGTAATTTTATCCATTTACCAGGCTACCCGTGGCTTGTTAAAAAAATAATTTTCATGTCAGCTCAATTCATTCGTTTTACACGCGCCCTTATCTTTTTTTCCATCATCATGACGCTGATTTCTTTAAGTGCCATGTATGTCCTTCCTGCGAATTATATCACACCAATGCTCCCCTATATGCTGATCTTTTTTCTGATCATCAGCCTTGCTGTTTACTATTTTATCGAAAAAGCTGTTACAAAACGCTTCAGCCTGTTTACCAACTATTTCATGATCGCAACGATGCTTAAGATACTTATCTATCTGACCATCATCATCCTCTATGCCTTTACCAACAAAAATGACGCAGTCTCCTTTATATTGACATTCTTTCTTTTCTATGTGAGTTATACTACCTTCGAAGTCATATGGATGCTGCGCATGCGAGATCAGCATAAACTAAATATATGATTCCGGGCTTGCTTACTTCCAAACCAGAAGCTTTTATTCACAGGAACAATAGTATGGCATCATTCAACTTTATAAATTTCGATGTGAACATAAAGCAATACCTTTTTGTTTAATATATAAATTTATACTTTAAACAAATTATTGCGCAGCTTCATTTTATCTAATTTTGACCTTTAAACAAACTTATGGTTTTTATCACACGCAGGGAGCGTTTTAATGCCGCCCACAGGCTGTTCAGGGCAGAATTCAGTGATGAACAGAATCTTGATACGTTTGGCAAGTGTTCGAATCCCAACTGGCATGGACATAATTATACGCTTTATGTTACTGTAAAAGGCGAGGTGAAACCGGAAACAGGATTTGTGGTAAACCTTAAGGACCTCAGTCAGCTCATTGAATCTCAGATCATAGAAAAACTCGACCATCGAAACATAAACCTTGAAGTTGATTTTATGCAAGGTAAGCTTGCATCTACTGAGAATATTGCCATCGGCATTTGGGAAGAGCTTGAAAAACCGGTGGCCATGCTGGGTGGCATATTGCATTGCATTAAAGTTTGCGAAACTGAAAATAATTATGTGGAGTATTTTGGTAAAACATTTTAACCATTCTCTAAAAAAATCAAAAAGACATGAGCAGCGAAATTGTAAAAGGCATGATGATCGAGAATATGATGGACGATTATGAAATAAAAGACGGCTATGAAAAACGCGATATATACAATGCCAAGACCATCAAAAAACTGAGTGTACACTACAAAGAAATCCTTAAACTCATTGGTGAGGACCCCGATCGTGAGGGTCTGATGAAAACACCTGAGCGGGTTTCAAAAGCCATGCAGTTTCTCACGCACGGTTACGATCTGAAACCGGATGAAATACTGCGTGCTGCTATGTTCAAGGAAGATTATAAACAAATGGTTATTGTAAAGGACATCGAAATTTATTCCATGTGTGAGCACCACATGATACCTTTTTTCGGGAAAGCACATGTGGCATATATTCCTAACGGTTATATCGTGGGACTAAGCAAAATTCCGCGTGTAGTAGATGCCTTTGCCCGGCGCCTTCAGGTGCAGGAACGGCTGACCACCCAGATCAAGGAATGTATACAGGCCACACTCAAGCCACTTGGTGTAGCAGTGGTTATCGAAGCACAGCATATGTGCATGTCCATGCGTGGCATTCAAAAACAAAATTCCGTTACCACAACATCCGATTTTACAGGAGCTTTCCTGGTAGATAAGACCCGTGCGGAATTCATTCACCTGATCGCATCGAGGCTTCACTAATGCTTATCAGGCTGTCAGGCTGTCAGGCATGCCCAATGGCATTATTTTTGTACTTTTGCAGGCTAAATAAATTCATATAACTATGTTATCCGAAAACAGTAATTACAATACGCTGAGCGAACCCCGCCCGGTAGAAGTGTCTGTGGCACGTACTTTTATGACCAATGTCTTTATGTGGATGTTCATGGCTTTAGGAGTGACGGCACTCACATCATACTATTTTGCTTCTGACCCGGCACTGATGCAATTGCTTAGAGATCCCGCCACCGGTGGCATGACGATTCTGGGCTGGATTGTCCTGCTTTCTCCAATTGGTTTTGTGCTGCTGATGTCGCTTGGTTTTCAGCGGTTGTCAGCCATGACCCTTACCCTGCTCTTTGCTGTATATGCCATCCTGATGGGCGCAAGTCTGAGCTTTATCCTGCTAATCTATACCGGTGCTTCGGTGGCTGCCACTTTCGGAATTACCTCAGCCATGTTCGGCATCATGGCCGTCGCCGGATATACAACCAAAATAGATCTTACACGCTTTGGTTCCATCATGATCATGGGACTCGTCGGAATCATCATCGCCAGCGTGGTTAATATGTTCCTGAAGAGCAGTACCATGGACTATGTCATTAGTTTCATAGGTGTGCTTGTTTTTACCGGACTTATCGCATATGATGTTCAAAAGCTCAAAAGGCTGGCCGGAAACATCACCATGGCCGATGGCTCATACCGCAAGTATGTGATCATGGGCGCGCTCACGCTTTACCTCGATTTCATTAACCTCTTTCTTTTCCTGCTGAGGTTTCTGGGCAACCGCAGATAATTATTTCTTTCCCCGGCTTTCTCAGGCCGGCGATTCAAGTCTCTCCTTCCTACCGAAGGATTAAACTATTATGTAATTAAAAGACTACGATATGAAAGCTTATGTATTCCCCGGGCAGGGTGCCCAGTTTGTGGGTATGGGAAAAGACCTGTACGATAACCATGTTATTGCCAAAGAGATGTTCGAAAAAGCGAATGAGATCCTGGGCTATCGGATTACCGACCTCATGTTTTCGGGCACTGACGAGGATCTGCGTCAGACTAAAGTTACACAACCGGCTATCTTTCTGCATTCGGTCATATTAGCCGCTACGCTGGGTTCCGATTTTAAACCCGACATGGTCGCCGGACATTCACTGGGAGAATTTTCGGCCCTGGTTGCTGCAAAGGCACTTACCTTTGAAGACGGCTTGCGTCTTGTATTGGCCCGCGCGCTTGCCATGCAGAAGGCCTGCGAGGCTGAGCCTTCCACAATGGCCGCTATTATTGGTTTAGACGATGCAAAAGTGGAGGAAGTTCTCAGGGGCATTGACGAAGTGGTTGTTCCTGCCAATTACAACAGTCCCGGACAACTGGTTATTTCCGGATCGCTGAAAGGTATCGAAATCGCCTGCGAACAGCTAAAGGCAGCCGGCGCAAAGCGTGCATTGCCGCTCAAGGTGGGAGGCGCTTTTCATTCACCGCTCATGGAGCCTGCGCGTATAGAATTGGCTGCAGCCATTACAGCAACAACCTTTAGCACACCTATCTGTCCCATCTATCAAAATGTTGATGCAAAACCACATACCAATCCCGGTGAAATACGCGAAAACCTGGTTGCTCAGCTGACTTCACCGGTCCGCTGGACGCAGACAGCAGCAAATATGATTGCCGACGGCGGCACTACTTTTACAGAAGTTGGCCCCGGCACCGTTCTCCAGGGTCTTATTAAGAAAGTGAATCCCAACGTGGAGACGCTGAGTGCCTAAAAGCGCATTTCAATACCTAAAAAAAAACCTGCCAGGCTTCCCCTGGCAGGTTTTTTCATTAGCGCTTACCGTATTGCTGGTCATAATAACGCTGGTAATCACCCGAGGTGACATCTTCCAGCCAGGCTTCATTGGCCAGGTACCAATCAATTGTGAGTTCAAAACCTTCTGTGAATTTTATGGTAGGCTGCCATCCCAGTTCGTGATGAAGCTTTGTCGCATCGATGGCATAGCGTAAATCGTGACCGGCACGATCCTTCACATAAGTTATTAATCCGGCTGAGGTTCCGGGAGCACGACCTAATTTCTTGTCCATTATTTCGCAGAGTGCTTTGATAAGCCTGATGTTCTGCCATTCATTGTTCCCCCCGATATTATAGGTTTCACCGTTGCGTCCGCTGTGAAAGATAAGGTCGATGGCAGCTGCATGATCTTCAACATATAGCCAATCGCGCACGTTCTCCCCTTTCCCGTATACCGGCAATGGTTTATTATTGCGGATGTTATGGATAAACAACGGTATCAGTTTTTCGGGAAACTGGAAGGGTCCATAATTGTTGGAACAATTGGATATAACCACCGGCAGGCCAAATGTATGGAAATAGGCTCTCACGAGGTGGTCGCTGCTTGCTTTGGACGCGGAATAAGGACTGCGCGGATCATAAGCAGTGGTTTCCGTAAAAAGGCCATCACTGCCCAGCGACCCATAAACCTCATCGGTTGATATATGATAAAACAGCTTGCCCTTCATATCATCTTTCCATATAGTGCGGGCTGCATTCAGCAGGTTGAGTGTTCCCACGATATTGGTCATAATAAATTCTTTCGGATTGGTGATGGACCGGTCAACGTGCGACTCGGCAGCCAGGTGTATCACACCATCGAAGCGGTATTTATCAAACAGCTGCATGATAAAATCCTCATCTACGATATCCCCCTTCACAAATTCGTAATTGGGCAGATCTTCGACCTCGCGCAGGTTGGCCAGGTTACCGGCATATGTGAGTTTATCGAGGTTTATGATGCGGCTATCGGGATATTTTTTGGCAAATAACCGCACTACATGCGAACCAATGAATCCGGCACCTCCGGTAATCAGAATAGTCTTCATAAATCCATTTTTTAGGGTTATAAATTCATTATTAACTTATCCGCGCGATTCTTCCTGTTGTTTAAGCGCTATTTCCCATTTCCAGGCGGAGGCCATCATTTCGTCGATATCTCTTAAGGCTTTCCATCCAAGTTCCTGATTGGCAAAACCGGTATCGGCCCATACCTGGATGATATCACCTTCCCTGCGCGGGCAGATATGGTAATTCAGTTTCAGGCCGCTCACCTTCTCGAACGATTTTACAGCCTGCATCACTGAATAACCATGGCCTGTGCCCAGGTTAAAGATCTCGAAGTTATGCTTTCCCTTATTCTCAAGCATTCTTGCGATGGCTATCACATGGGCCTTTGCCAGATCGACAACATGGATATAATCCCTGATGGCCGTTCCGTCTGGGGTTGGATAATCATCTCCAAAAACCCTCAGGGATTCCCGTTTCCCGATAGCCGTTTGCGTGATATAAGGCACAAGATTGTTTGGTATGCCAATAGGCAGCTCTCCGATAAGGGCGGTAGGGTGTGCTCCTATCGGGTTAAAATACCTCAAAGCAATACCTTTTAATCCGGCATGCGCATTTATCGTATCAGCCAGGATTTCTTCTGCGATCTGCTTGGTTCTGCCATAAGGCGACATGGCCGGTTTCAGCGGAGCGCTTTCGGTAACAGGTAACTGATCGGGCTGCCCATATACCGTGCAGGAGGAAGAAAACACGATATTGCAGATGCCTCTCTCCTGCATGCATGCCAGCAGGTTAATGAGCGAAACCAGGTTGTTGTGGTAATATTTAAGCGGCTGCTCAACCGATTCTCCCACGGCTTTATAGGCGGCAAAATGAATGACGCCTTCTATCCCGGGATGGGTGTCGAAGAAATGCTTCAGGCCGTTGTTGTCGCAAATATCAAGTTTAGTAAACCCGGGTCTGATTCCTGTAATTTGTTCAATCTTCCCCACGACTTCCGCATAGGAATTTGAAAGGTTATCGATAATTTCAACATCATAACCAGCCAGTTGTAATTCAACTACTGTATGGGATCCTATGAAACCTGTGCCTCCTGTAACGAGTATTTTCATATGTTAATACGTAAATTTTAGTTCGTAACCAGCTCACATCCTGCTGACTTTCCCGTCGGCTAAACGATATTTCTGGCCGCTCTCGGAGCATGCTGCCAATCCATTTTTGTCAAAACCAAGCCGGTGACCGTATTCGCTCACCCAGCCGATTTGTCGGGAAGGATTCCCAACCACCAGCGCATAAGGCGCAATATCCTTCGTAACAACGGCACCTGCCCCGATGAAAGCAAACTCGCCAATATTATGACCACAAACGATTGTTGAATTGGCGCCAATGGTAGCACCCTTTTTGACAAGGGTAGCGGCATATTGTCCGCGACGGTTAACGGCGCTGCGCGGATTTGTAACATTGGTAAATACCATGGAGGGCCCCAGGAAGACATCATCCTCACACACCACACCGGTATAAATGGACACATTGTTCTGCACCTTTACATTATTCCCTAACACCACATCGGGCGAAACCACCACATTTTGTCCCAGGTTGCAGTTTTCGCCAATACGACACCCGGCCATAATGTGCGAGAAATGCCATATGCGGGTGCCTTTTCCGATGAATGCACCTTCGTCAATAACGGCGGTTTCGTGGGCAAAATAATCAGGGTTCATGTTTATGACTGGTTTACGAATTCAAGAACACTGGATGTAATATGCTTAAGTTGCGCTTCACTCAGTTCAGTGTGCATCGGCAAGGAAACGACCGTTTGACAAAGTGCTTCAGTTACAGGAAAATCACCTTCACGATAACGAGGATCAAGATACGCTTTTTGCATGTGAAGGGGTACCGGGTAATAGATCATGGCCGGAATATCGCGTGCCGCCAGGAATTCAAGCAGTTTAGCCCGGTCGATATCCCTGGTTACCAGCGTGTATTGGTGAAAAACATGTGTTGAATTCGGAAACCTGGCGGGAACCCGGAGTTTTGGATTACCAGAGAAAGCCTTGTCGTAAAAACTTGCGGCGAAGTTTCGCGCAGCGGCATATTCGTCCAGTTTACGAAGCTTTACATTCAGAATAGCAGCCTGTATGCTGTCGAGGCGGCTGTTCACCCCGATAAAGTCATGGTAATACCTTACGGTCATCCCATGATTTACCACCACGCGGATCTGATGGGCCAGTTCATCATCATTCGTAAATATTGCACCTCCGTCGCCATAGCAACCCAGATTTTTTGAGGGAAAAAATGATGTGCATCCCACATGTCCAATTGTTCCGGCTTTACGGCTGCTGCTGTCGGCGGAGATATAATCAGCACCGATAGCCTGGCAGGCATCTTCGATGATGAAGAGCTCATGCTTGTCTGCCAATGCCATTAAAGCATCCATATCAGCGCATTGTCCGAAGAGATGAACGGGGACAATAGCCTTGGTTTTGGAGGTTATGGCACGCTCAACAGCATCAATATCTATATTAAATGTACCGGGATCCACGTCAACCAGCACCGGGGTGAGGCCAAGCAATGCAATCACTTCTGCAGTGGCTATAAATGTAAAATCGGTGGTGATAACTTCATCACCTGGTTTGAGTCCGAGCGCCATCATGCTCACCTGTAAGGCATCGGTGCCATTGGCACATGGAATCACATGCTTCACCCCCAGGTATTTTTCAAGATTCTCCTGGAATTCCTTCACAGCAGGTCCATTGATGAATGCCGTGGCATTTATGACGTCGGCAATTGCCTTGTCTATTTCAGGCTTTATGTGTTCATACTGACCTTTGAGGTCAACCATATTAATCTTTTGCATCCGTTTGTTTTTTTTTATGAAGAGGACAGGTGGAATGGGCCATATATACGATCATTGCTTTAAGCAAATAAAAAGTTTGTGGCCATTTAAAATATTAGTTTGAAGGTTGTAGCGTATGTATGTATATGCTGGGTGCTGATTAAAAATCTGCTAACAAAGGTAGAGATAATTGACTGTAATCAAAAAGCTATAGACTTTTCATCCCTGAAAAGGTTAAATTCGTATATTTGTTAACGTTTACAGGCTTCACAGCAATTTGCCCCAACTGATATCTAAACAGGATGAATCAATAATAGCATGGAAAAGCACAACAATTTTTATTTAAACTGTTTTCCATATTCAACGTCTTTTGGATCCATCTGCCTTAATCCCGGCCTCCAAAATCATTTTATTGCAAGTTGTCGCTAATTGATACTTATACCTTATGAATTTAATTTACGACATAGCCATCAGGTTTTATATTCTGCTGATAAGATTGGCGGCTATCTTCAAGCCAAAGGCCAGGTTATGGATAAAAGGGCGCAAGAATATTTTTGACCGTATAAAAGTAGCACTGGAGGCGGCCAAGGTTGACCCTTACAAGCAATCAATTGCATGGTTTCATTGTGCTTCCCTGGGCGAGTTTGAACAGGGCCGGCCCGTTATCGAAGCTTATCATAAAAAATTTCCCGACCATAAGATCTTTCTGACCTTCTTTAGTCCTTCGGGTTATGAAGTCCGCAAAGCTTATCCCGGCGCCGACTTTATCTTTTACCTCCCGGCCGATATCAGCAGGCAGGTACACAAGTTTTTGGTGCTGGTTAATCCAAAGGTGGCCATCTTTGTAAAATATGAGTTTTGGTTCAATTACCTGCGTCATCTCCGGCAAAAAGGCATTCCAACTTTTGTGATCTCGGCCAATTTCCGCCCCGAGCAACACTTCTTTAAGTGGTACGGCGATTGGTCGCGCACTGCGCTGGAGCATTTAACATATCTTTTTGTTCAGAATGAATCTTCCCTGGAACTGCTAAGTTTTATCGGCATCAATAATGTAACAGTGAGCGGGGATACGCGTTTCGACCGTGTAATGGATATTGCCAGCCATACCCGGCGTTTCCCATTGGTGGAAGCATTTACAGCCGGCTGCCGGGTGCTGGTGGCTGGAAGTACCTGGCCTGCCGATGAAGATCTGATATTCGGCCTGATGCAGAATCAGGAATTAAAACTCAAACTGATCATCGCACCCCACGAAACCCATCCTGCCCGCATAAATGCCATCATGGCAAGCGCCGGCAGCGGCGCTATCCGGTATTCAGCAGCAACTGAAACCAATATTGAAGGCTCAAACGTTCTGGTTATCGACAGTATAGGAATGTTATCAGCGCTATACCAATATGCTACGATAGCCTATATCGGTGGTGGATTTGGAGCCGGAATACACAATATTCTTGAAGTTGCCACTTTCAGCAAACCGGTTATCTTCGGTCCAACGCATGCAAAATTCCAGGAAGCCCGTGAATTGATGGAACTCGGAGCTGCATTCAGCATTAAAAATGAAGCCGAATTGAATTCAGCGGCAGAACACCTGGTTAACGACAAGGATGCTTATGCCAATGCCGCGCAGCAAGCCGGTGATTATGTAAAGGAACGGGCAGGTGCAACCCGCATCATCATGCGAAAGTTGTCCGAAACTATTTAATAGAAATCTCGGACCTGCTGCAGCCTAACTTATCTTGTCCTGCAGTTCAAATTTCTGATTCCTGCGCCGTGGCAGAAATCCGGCTTCAGTGATGGCTTTCTGTATGCCTGCTTCATCCGTTGAATAAGCGGCGCCGGCAACCGATACCACATTTTCCTCTATCATGATCGACCCGAAATCGTTGGCACCGCCATGGAGGCATAACTGGGCAGTTGGGAAACCGACTGTTAGCCATGAAGCCTGTATATTTGGAATGTTGGGTAACATGATCCTTGCCAGTGCGATCATCCGGATATATTCTTCGGCAGAAACATGATTGGTGACACCTTCGCTGCGCTTTAACACGGTGTTCTCATCCTGGAAAGGCCAGGGGATGAATGACAAAAATCCGTAAGATCCCTCCGGTTTTTCATCCTGCACTTGTCTGATCGCAATAAGATGGGCCACGCGTTCTTCGATAGTTTCAATATGCCCGAACATCATCGTTGCCGATGTGGCAAGCCCCAGTTTGTGGGCATCACGCATCACATCGAGCCATTCGCCGGCAGTGCATTTATTTTTTGAAATGGCATGCCGTACGCGATCCACCAGTATTTCTGCTCCGGCTCCTGGCAGGCTGTCGAGGCCGGCAGCCATAAGTTCCGTTAATGTTTCGCGATAGCTTATACCCTCGAGACGTGAAATATGCACAATCTCGGCAGGACCTAAAGCATGTAGTTTTAACAGCGGGAAGAGAGCCTTTAGCTGCCGGAAAAGATCAGCATAGAATGCCAGCCCAAGCTTTGGGTGCAACCCACCCTGCAACAGCAGTTGGTCACCTCCCAGGGCAAACAGCTCCTCTATTTTCTGTTTGTACTGTTCAATAGTTGTGATGTATGCTTCGCTGTGGTTGATGCCGCGGTAATAGTTGCAGAATTTGCATGCCGACACACAGACATTGGTAATGTTAACATTGCGATCGATAAGCCAGGTAACCTCCTTACCGGAGTGGAGTTGTTTCCGCAATGCGTTTGCGGTGAACATGAGTTCGGCAGTAGGCGCGTGTTGAAAAAGATGAACGCCCTCCTCAAGGGTGAGGAATTCAAGTGTGAGGGCTTTTTGTAAGAGTTTGGCTGTAGTCATAGAGATTTAGTTTGGAGTTCGAATTTGAATCGCCATGTGTTTTTGGGTAAAGCTAAAACTAAAAACGTTTGAAACTTACAAAGTCATATCGTGTTGACAAATTTTCACAGTTACAATAACGCCAGGCACTCCAAACTTTAGGCATATTATACGTTCAGAACCTAAACATGATACATTTTAGCCCGCTGCTCCTGAAGTTTTTCACTGTTGATATACTCATCATAATCCATCCGTTTATCGATGATGCCATGAGGCGTGAGTTCGATTACGCGGTTGCACACTGTTTCTATGAATTCATGGTCGTGCGACGACATGAGGATGTTGCCTTTGAATCCGGAGAGCGTGTTGTTGAAAGCCTGGATGGATTCCAGGTCGAGGTGGTTGGTCGGGCTGTCCAGCACCATGACATTGGCATTGCGGAGCATCATGCGGGATATCATGCACCGTATTCTTTCGCCTCCCGACAATACGGTTGTTTTTTTGTTGACTTCTTCGCCTGAAAAAAGCATTTTGCCCAGGTAGCCACGCAGGAAGTTCTCGTGGGTATCCAGGGAGAATTGCGCCAGCCAGTCGATAAGTTTCATCTCCTCTTCGAAGAAACTAGCATTCTCCAGGGGAAGATAGGCAGAGGTTATGGTAACGCCCCATTCAAATGTGCCCTTGTCGGCCTTATCATTTCCCGTCAGGATATTAAATAAGGCTGTCATGGCACGCGAATCGCGCGAAAGAAAAATAATTTTATCGTCTTTATCCACCGTAAAGTCAACTTTTTTGAAAAGCAATTTTCCGTCTATGGATTTACTAAGCCCTTTTACTTCAAGGATATTGTTACCCGGTTCTCGCTCAGGTGTAAATATGATCCCCGGGTATTTGCGGGTAGAAGGCAGAATCTCTTCCACATTCAGTTTCTCAAGCACTTTCTTCCTGCTTGTGGCTTGTTTTGATTTTGATGCGTTGGCGCTGAAGCGTGCAATAAACTCCTGCAGTTCCTTCCGGCGATCCTCCAGTTTCTTATTCTGATTTTGCATCTGTGACAGCGCCAGTTGACTCGACTGGTACCAGAAACTGTAATTCCCTGTGATAAGCTGCATCCTGTCGTGGTCGATATCCACGATATGGGTAGAGATTGAATCTAAAAAATGTCGGTCGTGGGAAACCACGAGTATGGTATTATCAAAATTAACCAGGTAGTTCTCGAGCCAGGCAACAGAATCAAGGTCAAGGTCGTTCGTGGGCTCATCCAGCAGCAGGTTATCGGGTTTGCCGAACAGTGCCTGTGCCAGCAACACCTTTACTTTATCTTTTCCAGTCAGATCCTTCATCAGCTTATGATGAAATTCTTCCTGAACGCCTAATCCACTGAGGAGGTTAGCCGCATCACTTTCCATGTTCCAGCCATTCATGGTGGCAAATTTCTCTTCCAGTTCCGAAACCAGAACGCCATCCTCATCCGAAAAATCTGCCTTGGCATAAAGTGCATCCTTTTCATGCATGATGGCCCACAAGGCTTCATAGCCCATCAGCACTGTATTCAATACTGTTAATTCATCAAACTCAGAGTGGTCCTGTTTGAGCACGGAGAGCCGTTCGCCGGGACCCAGGAAAACTGTGCCACGTGTTGATTCGAGTTCACCGGTCAGGATTTTTAAAAAAGTGGATTTACCGGCGCCATTTGCACCGATGATGCCATAACAATTACCATTGGAAAACTTCATGTTCACATCCTGGAACAAGATCCGTTTACCAAACTGCATTACTAAATCTGAAACTGTAATCATCTAATATTGTTGATTTTACTAAAAATGTGATTCCCGCCTGCCCCCTGCTAAGCGGCGGCAAAATTACGCATAAATCCGGCCTCTTTTGCGTTTACCTCATCCCAAAAGTTAGGGGCCGGGTATTTGGGCCTGAATAATTGCATACCAATCGATTAATATAACCGGACACATATGCACGATTCCTCCTATAGCTATTGCACTTTCATTTAATTTTCAGGTTCGGGATTCCATAAAAGGCATTACTTTTATGGCAGAAAAAAATTTCGAAATTTAACAGGAAACTTTAATTTGTTTAGCGTAAACGGGAAGAAGTTGCCATACAATATCGTTCATGCCGGAAGCTAACACCGGATGGATAAAAATGCCAATTAACTAAGTATATTACTTATCATGCAAACCCTCCCCCACTTTTTTGAACAGAGTGTTGAAAAATTTTCCAAAAACATCTATTTGTGGGAAAACTCAGGAGGTCAGTATACAGGCATTACCTATGGTGAAACCCGTGATTTGGTGCACAGGTTTGCAGCCGGATTGCTTTCGCTCGGCATTCAAAAGGGTGACCGTATTTGCCTGCTGTCTGACGGAAGCAATGCCTGGGTAGTCAGTGAATTGGGGATTTTATTTACAGGAGCCATTAACGTTCCACTCTCAACAAGACTCAGCGAACCCGAAGAGATCCGTTTCAGGCTGGATCATTCGGGGACAAGCGTTGCAATAGTAAGTGGAAGACAAGCCCATAAAATCAGGACCATCAGAGATTCCCTGCCTTCACTCCGGCGTTTGATCATCCTGGATGAAGATGCCGTTAAAGGACAGGATGAAATATCCTATAACCAGGTACTTCAGGCTGGCGATAATTTCCTGGCCACGCAGCGACAAACCTTCGAAAACGCATGGCAGGCCGTATTGCCGGATGATAAAGCCAATATTTGTTACACCTCAGGCACTACGGCTGATCCTAAAGGTGTTGTGCTAACGCATCGCAACTATGTTTGCAATATTCAACAGGCCTATACGCTCATGGACCTGAGAGAAGATTATTGCACGTTGCTTTCATTGTCGTGGGACCACGCATTTACGCATACGGCAGGCATTTATTGTTTTATGGGTAAAGGGGCATCTGTTGCTTCGATTCAACAGGCGTCCTCTACGATGGAAACCCTGAGAAATATCCCGGTAAACCTGAAAGCTGTTCGTCCGCAAATTCTATTTAGTGTTCCGGCAATGGCCGCCAATTTTAAAAAGAAGATTGAGAGTGAGGTCCGTTCAAATGGAAAATTCGCTGAAACATTATTCCATTTTGCCTTGAAGATAGCTTACAGGTACAACAGAACCGGATGGGATAGAGGAAAAGGCATTACAATCCTTCTCAAACCGCTGCTGGCCATCTGCGACGCGCTTATCTTCCGTAAAATAAGGGATGTATTCGGTGGCAGGCTCGATTTTTTCCTGGGAGGCGGCGCCCTGCTTGACATCGA
The DNA here is from genome assembly GCA_038246075.1 of Bacteroidales bacterium. GTDB lineage: Bacteria > Bacteroidota > Bacteroidia > Bacteroidales > DASVHX01 > DASVHX01. The sequence continues at coordinate 2,171 of JBBRRV010000001.1, read as the reverse complement.
ATTTCAAAAATTCTTTTATGCCTTGGGCATCCCCATGTTCCAGGGTTATGGCCTTACAGAAGCATCACCTATCATATCATCCAATTCCTGGTTACATCATAAACTCGGGTCATCAGGAAAACTCGTGGATAACCTGCAGTTGAATATCTGCAACGCTGGAGGTGAGCCATTGCCACAGGGCGAAAGCGGTGAAATCGTCGTAAAGGGTGAGAATATAATGAAAGGCTACTGGAATAATGAAACTGCCACGCATAATACGCTCAGGGGTGGCTGGCTTTATACCGGCGACATCGGGTACCTTGATAAAGATGGATTTTTATATGTTCTGGGCCGCTCCAAAAGTCTGCTGATTGCCGACGACGGCGAAAAGTACAGCCCCGAGGGCATGGAAGAAACATTGACAGGGGAATCAATTTTCATCAGTCAATGCATGCTTTACAACAACCAAAATGCCTATACCGTAGCTTTGATTGTTCCTGATAAGGCTGCTTTAAAACGGCACCTGAATCAGAAAGGCTTGCGCGCTGACACTTCGGAAGGCGTAACCGAGGCGTTGCAGAAGGTTATGGATGAAATAATACAATACCGCAGTGGCGGTAAATACCAGGATTTGTTCCCCCAGCGCTGGCTCCCTTCTGCCATGGGTATCCTGAGCGAACCCTTTTCAGAAGAAAATCACCAGCTCAATTCTATGCTCAAAATGGTGCGCGGTAAAATTACAGCATACCATAGCACCCGTATTAAATACCTTCACACTGCGGGTGCGCGGGATGTCCTGAATGACCAGAACAGGGAGGCCATGAGGTTGTTGTTGAAGTGACGTTCTGCCTCATCAATCTCATCAATCTCATCAATCTCATTAAACCAAACCAAGTACCATGAACAAACCTGGAAAAGCATTGTTAGTGGGTGCTACCGGACTTATCGGAAGCCACTGCCTTCAGGCATTATTGGATGATGATGCCTTTACGGAAGTAGAAGCATGGGTTCGCCAGCCCATGGTAAATATCCACCCCAAACTGAGCATCGTGCTCATCGATTTTCCTGATATTTCTCACATGCCAGAAACTGATGCCAGTTATATATTCTGCTGCCTGGGAACTACCATTAAAACAGCAGGCTCACAGGAGGCTTTCCGAAAGGTTGATTACGAATATGTTGTTGAAATGGCCAGATTTGCCCACCGCTCAGAAGTGCAGAAATTCCTGGTGATCTCGTCGCTGGGTGCCAGTGCTGTTGCCTCAAATTTCTATCTTCGCACCAAGGGTGAAATGGAAGAAGCAGTTATCCGGTGTGGTCTCCCTGCAGTAGTTATTCTCAGACCTTCCATGCTGCTGGGTAAAAGAAACGAGTTTCGGCCTGCCGAAGTCATTGGGAAGCTCGTCATGCAGGTTTTCAATTTCATCTTCATTGGTAAAATGAAAAAATACAGGGCCATCCAGGCCTCAGATGTGGCATTTGCCATGGTTAAACTGGCAAAAGAACACAGCACTGGTGTTATCAAAGTCGAGTCGGATCAAATTGGAGAATTAGCCCTAGATTAGTCTAAAATGCTTAATTATAATGTATTAAGCTTAGACAAAGCATCATCCGGCTTTTTTCACAGACAAAACGAAATAAATAAGAAATACATTGAAGTAAATAGAAGTACATTGAAGTACATTGAAGTACATTGAAGTAAATAGAAGTAAATAGAAGTACATTGAAGTAAATAGAAGTACTTGGAAGTAAATAGAAGTACTTGGAAGTAGGTAGAAATATATAGAAATACTTAGAAACAGGTAGAAATAGTTAGAAGCATGTTGAAATAGGTAGAAATATAAAGAAATACTAAGAAACAGGTAGAAACAGGTAGAAACAGGTAGAAGTAAACAGCAATAGTATTACCAACAAAGCAGGGAAATGGAAAGGCTCATTCACGAGGATAAAACATTCAAAAACTTAAAACATTCCGGGAAGGAGACAACGACCAATGAATTTGAACATTGTTCCTTTCTGAATTGCGATTTTTCAAATGGCACTTTTACCACCGTCAAATTTATTGATTGTGTTTTCACAGACTGTAACATGGCCCTGACTAAACTCAATCATTGCCAGATGAACAATGTTACTTTTAAAGGCTGTAAATTATCAGGTGTTAATTTCGGCGATTGTGCTGACTTTCTTTTTGC